>CAYMNF010000019.1:0-31927 GCA_964391735.1 uncultured Bacteroides sp.
GGGGGTTAGGGGTGGCGGAAGAAGGGGTCGCGGGACATGAGGTCCCATTGTTCGTCGGGCTCGGGCTCGGTGGTGGCCGGGGTTTCGGTCTCCCATTTGGGGCGCGGGGGCTTGTTCTTTTTGATTTCTGAGGGTTTTTGCTCGTCTACCGGCAGGGCGTAGATGTCCCAGTCTACCTCTACATCCCAGTTTTTCCGCAGGGTCAGCTTTTTGTTGTAATATACTACGTCCTCGGGCTGGGTGTCGGTAAGGGGGCTACCGGCGTCCCACTCGCCGTTGGCGTTGCGGTCTATGTATAGTCGCAAGTAGTAGGTGCCGGGCGTGATGTCTGTTAGCGATGCCAGGCCGTCAATGACTGGCATGGTGCGGGATGGGTTGTCATTCTCAAGAAGCTCAACAATGGCGGGTAGGGAATCAAGGCCGTGAACGTTGACGTATAGTGCTGAATAATCCTCAGGGCTACGTGTTGAAAATTCGTATGTCAATGGTTTATTGACAGTGCCATATATATCTGTCACGCCTAAGGAGTCTATGGTGAGTTTGTATTTTGCTCCCGGTTCCCACCGGTCGGGTTTCCATTGTCTTGTGCGCGGCCGGTACTGCGCGGGAGCGGTGAAGTCGGGTACAACCTCAACAGGTTGCCACACCGTGTCTCTTCTGATTTCAAGATGCAGGGCATCGGGATTTATGGTGGCAATTGGGGTGGGGGATTCCCACACTATTGGGTTGCGCAAATCTATTTGGCCTCCTGATTTTGCTGACAAGGTTATGATTTTAACCTCGGGCGCGGTTGAAACGGTATCTGTTTTTGCTGTTTTCTCAACCTTCTTACGTTTCTCTCGATATGCAAATATTAGTTCCTCGGTCTTGGGCACAAGTTGCTCAAGTGAGTCGGTGAACATGTATGAGACGGATAGGGTCAGCGAGTCTGACTTTATCATCTCGGCATCCTTCAGCCATACCTTTACGGTATCAAGGGCGGCACCGGCCTCCACGGAAGCCCAATTTTGCCATTCTCCCTTTGATGCGTGTTTTATTTCTGCAAGGGTTTGAGCAGGGGTTGAGAAAATCATCTCAAGGATATCCCGCTCGGGGCGCTCATACTTTACGAGATAGGCCGGCGAGTAGTTTTCATTTGACCAGGTCAGCAACAGGTTGTCAGGTGTGTAGCGTATCATGGTCGAGTCGTTGCCGGTGCGTAAACTGTCGGGCAGCAAAACAGTCTCCATGCCGGTGTGTACCGACACGGGGTATACAGCAATATCCTCGGCGCGGTTCCACAAAAAATTGCGGTCAACATCGTTAAAGGCTACCACGCGATAGTCACCGTCGGCCAGGTTGCGAATGGTGAATTGCCCGAGGGCATTGGTTTTGGTGACCCTTGAAGGCCGCACGGTACGCAGGGTTGTGTCTGCCCACAGGCTGTCAGCATACACGCCCACAAGCATCTCCTGGGCGGGCTCAAGGGTGCGCGCCTCAAATACCATGCCTGATATCGACAGGGTGTCTCGCATGGCGCCGGTTGAGAAATCTATGGCAAACCCGTCCAGAATGTTACCCTCATTGAGGTCCCTAACGGCATCGGCAAAATCAATGGTGTATGTGGTATTTGGTTGCAGCGTGTCTCGCAGTTGCAGTGTTACACGCCGGCCGTTTGAGGATATAGCCGGCTGGCGGGACAATGGCGGGGAGACTATGACTTTGTTGACAGGGTCCTCAAGTTGTATATTTTCATTGAAAGTCACCGTGATTTTGTTACCGTTGAAGTTGAGAGCCCCCGGAGCAGGGTCTGAACTCACATAAACCGGGGGCAACATATCTCGGGCGCCCCCCTCCGGGCGGCCGATTGAGGCACAAGCCGCTAACAGCAGGGTCAGGGCCATGGCTATTATTAACAGTGTCGTGCGGGATTTCAACATGCGGGGGTGGAAGTGAGTGACGTTTTTTTACTCTATTTTATTCAAATGCCAACGGGTGGCCGGCACTGTGCTTGAAGTCGGCAATGGCTGCCAGGAAGGGCAGTCCGTATCGTTTAAGTTTATACTCGCCTATGCCCTCGATTTCAGCCATCTCCTCAAGGGTTTCGGGCATCAGGTTTGACATTGAAATCAGTGTCTTGTCGTTAAAGATTATATAGGGAGGCACACCGGCATTCTTCGCCAACTTCATACGCAAATTTTTCAACTCGCTCAGCAACTGCTGTGATGGTGTCTTTGTTGAGGCTTTCTTTTTAAGCGGAGACTTCTTGGCAGGGCCAGTCCATTCAACCAACATCACGGGCTTGCGCTGTATCAGGGTCTCGGTCCCTTGGGGAGTCAATTTCAGATGATTATGCTCATCGTACGCTATTTTAAGCATCCCGAGCTGGATAAGCTGCGAAATGAAGAAACGCCATTTTTCTGAGGAAAGGTCTCGCCCGGCTCCAAAAGTCTTTATTGCATTGTAACCTTTTGCAACAACTTCCCGGGAAGGATTGCCTCGCAAAATGTCTATCAGCTGGAACATGCCAACGCCGCCGCCGGTACGATACACAGCGCTCATGGCCTTTTGGGCCTCAATGGTGGCATCGACGCGCTTGGGTGGATTCAGGCACACGTCACAATTACCGCAGTCACAGTCAGTAGGCTCGTCAAAGTAGTTAAGGAGTATGCGCCGTCGGCAAACGCGTCCCTCGGCATACTCCACCATACGCTCTAACTTGAGGCGGTCAATCTCAGGCCTTCCGCTGTCTTTCAGGAAGTTGCGGCGCGTTATTACATCGCTGTATGAGTAGAACAGCATAGTCTCGGCCGGGGCACCGTCACGCCCTGCGCGGCCTATCTCCTGGTAGTAACTCTCAATGTTCGCGGGCAGGTTGTTATGTACTACCCAGCGTATGTTACTTTTGTCAATCCCCATACCAAAGGCCACGGTTGCACAGATGGCTTGCAGGTCACCGTTGATAAACATGTGTTGTACGCGGCTACGTTCGGCTGCCGACAGTCCGGCATGGTAGGCTTCAGCCTTGAATCCGAGGTGCTTCAGCTCGTTGGCCATGGCCTCAGTGTCTTTGCGCGATAGGCAATAAACGATGCCTGAGTCCTGAGGATTTTGCTTTATAAGGCCGCTGATATACTGCAGTCGCCTTTGCTTGCCGGGGTTCAGCTCGGCGGCTAATGTAAGGTTGGGGCGGTCAAACGAGCTGAGTAATTTCAGTGGATTCTTCAACAGTAGCTGGTTAGCGATGTCATTGCGGGTGGTCTCATCGGCGGTCGCAGTCAGTGCCATAACCGGCACATTTGGGAACCGCATTTTCAGCTCCTTAAGCTGTGTGTAAACCGGCCTGAAGTCATGACCCCATTGCGAGATGCAGTGGGCCTCGTCCACAGCAATCAGGTTGATGTGCATTTGGCTGCTCATGTTCCCAATCTCTACAAGGGCACGCTCGGGTGACAGGTACAGCAGGCGCACCTGCCCGCGCCTGAGGGCCTCAATGGTGCGCCGCTCCTCGTCGGGGGTCTGGTTTGAATTGAGGGTTCCGGCAGGGATACCGTTTGCCAGCAGGGACGTCACCTGGTCGTTCATGAGCGCTATCAGGGGCGAGATAACAATCGTCAGGCCTTTCTCGGCTAATAGTGCCGGCATCTGGTAACACATCGACTTCCCCCCGCCAGTGGGCATTATTACCATTGTGTCGCGCCCGTTCACAGCCGCCTCAATGGCTTCCCATTGCCGGGGACGGAAATCCTGGTAGCCGAAGAAACTCCTCAGCAGCCGACGACCCCGTTGCAAAAGCGTCTCAGAAGGCATTATCCTCTCCATGTAGAGCGTTTATGATTGTGCGCACGGCAATTTTGATGTCGAGAAGGGTTGACCAGTTCTCAATATACCAGACATCATGCTGCACACGTTTTTCCATTTGCCACAACTCCTTGGTCTCGCCACGATACCCGTTGACCTGTGCCCAACCTGTTATGCCGGGTTTGACGATGTGGCGCACCATGTATTTGTCAATCAGCTCACTATACTGTTTGGTATGCAACAACATGTGCGGCCGGGGCCCTACCACTGACATTTCTCCCTTGAAGACGTTCAGGAACTGGGGAAGCTCATCAATTGAAGTGCGTCGCAAGAAGTCGCCCACACGCGTCTTGCGCGGGTCGTCCTTGCTGGCCTGCCGGTTGTCTGAGTCGGTGTTGACGCGCATGGTCCTGAATTTGTAGCAGGTAAACTCACGCCCCTTGTATCCCGTGCGCTGTTGCTTGAAGAATACCGGCCCCGGCGAGGAGATTTTTATGGCTATCGCTACCGGGATATACACTATTGGGGAAAGCAAAAGTAAGGTACCTGAGAAGAGGACGTCGGCCGTGCGCTTTATAAAACGTTTGGTGGGTGAACTCAACGGGTTGGGACGTGCCGCCATCACCGTCATGGCCCCTATGGGCTGAATCTCAAATACGCGGCTCAGATAGGGGCTGAGGGCCGGTACAAACAGGAATGGCACCATGCACTTGTCTGAGGCGCGCAACGTCAGGTGCATGGCCTCTTGGTCTCCATTTGAAAGGGCATAATAAATCTGGTCGATTTCCATCTTCTCAAGCAAGGCATCCAAGCTGTACAGGTTTCCTAAATACATATCTTTGTAAGGGAAATCTGCCTGATACCCGAAATCAACAAAGCCCATTATGTGGTAGCCGTATGAGGGATCGTTCTTCATCTCGGCATACAATCGCCTTGCGGTCTCGCCGGTACCGACAATGAGTACGCGCAGATAGTTGCGACCGCGCCGGCGGTAAGCTTTCAGCATCATACGGCTGCCGAACCACCACAGGCTCAGGGCCACCAATATCCCGCCGTACAACTCAAAGTATACAACCCAGCTCGGGGTCTCGACGTCAAGAAAGAACAGCAGGGAGAAGAACAGCAGAGCAAAGATTCCCACCGAGAAAATGGCGGTAAACAGCACATGGTCCATGTGCACGGTGCGCTGGTTTCGTTTCTCACGGTTAAGTAAGGCTGCGGGCAAATATGCCACATTCAGCATCACCCACACAAGCTTCACCTTGCCGGGCCACGCCTCGGGATTGCACAGTAAAACAACCAGAAAGACGGCATTAACGACAACAAAGTCAGACAATGCTAACAGATTGCTTACATATTTGCCGTATCGTATAGGTCTCACTTAAAAATGGTTGTCAGTTGTTTCAAACAGTGGATAGTGTAGGGTGGGGGGACATTCTCATATTCCCGCATGCAAATACACATGCAGGAAGGCCGGACAGGCCTTTCAGACAATGCTATTTAGCGGTAGTAGGGCCGGTTTCCCACTCCCTCTACCGCTAAAGCTTTGTGTCTTCTTATGCCAACTTCTCGTCAAGCAGGGCAATCTTTGCCTGCAGGTCGGCAATGTCGTCGCGTATGCGCTGCATACGGCGTTCCATCTCGCCCATCAGCCCGTCACTTCCTTTTCCCTTTTTGAAGGAGAGGAATCCCAGGTTGTTCTCGTATGTCTTCAGCTCCTGGGCGCGTTGTTCGGCGATGCGTACCAGCCTCTCGCGCTCGCGGAAGATCTTCTGCTTGTCACCGTCCATCTCGTTGATGCGGGCATCGTATGCCTCGGCGCGGGCTCTTTCACGGCGCAGGTCAAATTTGCGCTCGGCGTCGCGCAGCAACTGGCGGTAAGTGTCGTAGAGTTTGTCTTTGAGGCGGAAGGGGACATGCCCGATGGCATTCCATTGCTCACGCAGGTCGTTAACCAACGGCTGTGCCTCCTCGCGTGCCAATACGGGCGCATCGGGGGCTGCCAAGGCTGCCAGACGGTCGATTATCTCCTGTTTCAGTTTCAGGTTGGCCTGCTCAGCCCTACGCACGCCTGAGGTGTTTTGTTTCTTTTGGTCAAAGAAGTAGTCACAGGCGGCCATGAAACGCTGCCAGATGGCATCGCTCTGTTTCTTGGGCACCGGGCCTACTGTTTTCCATTCGGCCTGCAGGGCAACCATCTTTTCGGTGGTGGTGCGCCAGTCGGTGCTGTCCTTCAGGGCCTCGGCCTGCTCGCAAAGTGCGGTTTTCTTGGCAAGATTCTCGGCAAGGCTCTCCTTCATGCGTTTGAAGAAATCAGCCTTGGCGTTGAAAAATGCGTCACATGCCTGGCGGAAACGGGCATACAGTATGTTGTTGCTTTTGCGTGAGGCGAATCCCAACGTCTTCCACTCAGCCTGGGCGTCCATAAATATCTTTGTCAGCTCATCCCAGTTTGCGTATGACTTAACGTCTGAGAAGTCAACGGCCTCAACACGTTCGCAAATGGCTGTCTTCGCGGCCTCGTTTTCAGCCTCTTTGGCCTTGCGCTCCTCAAAGTGGGCCTGGTATTTCTTGTTGATGATTGAGCTGGCATCCTTAAACTTGTTCCAAACCTCATCACGCAACTCCTTGGCAACGGGGCCCACGCGGCGCCACTCCTCATGCAGCTCTTGCAGGCGGCGGAAGGCCTTTATAATATCCTCCTCGCTCTCGGCAAGGCGTTCGGCCTCAAGGGTCAGCAGTTGTTTGTCGGCAAGGTTTTTCTTGAAGTCATAGTCACGCAGTTCTTTGTTCACCTTCAGCTGGTCATAGAACCGTTCTCGGGCCTCCTGATAGGCTTTCCAGATTGCTGTTGACTCGGTGTCGGGTACAGGGCCGACGGCCAAAAACTCGGTCTGAATATCTTTGGCGCGGTTATAATGGCGATTCACATTGTCGGCATCTGCTGACAGCTCGGTAAGCTCGGTGATGAGGGCACGCTTGCGGTCAAGGTTGGCAAGCATTGTGGCCTCGAGCTGGCGGCGCTGTTCGGCCTTCTTCTCACGGGCAACACTCATCAGCTCTTTGAAGCTGTCCTCGGCGGGATCAAGCGCTGAGGTATAAGCCTCAGGGTCACCTCCGTTGCTGAGGTACTCCTCATGCTCACGTTTCTGCTCCTCCTGGCGTATCTGATAAAATTGCTGTTTCAGGCGGTTGAGCTCGTCGTTTGAGATGTCGTGGGTGTCATCTTCAACAAGTTCTTTAAGCTTAGCAATAATCTGCTCCTTGGTCAGAGGCTCAGCCGGCGTGCGCGGCTCCTCGTTTTCGATAGCCTCAACCTCGGCGAGATTAGCGGCAACCTCCTCCTCGGCAGGCATTTCTGCGGCCTCGGCGGTCTCAAGGTTTATCAGTGTTTGTTCGTCAGTTTGGGCAGCGGGTTCTGCCTGGGGTTGCGCCTGGGCGCCGTTTTCAAGTTCCATAGAGCTTAAGGGCTGTTCTGTCGTAGCCATGACAATGAGAATTGATTGTTTGTTATAAGGTGGCGATAAGGGAGACTGTTTGAGAGACGTTGCCCTCAATCAGCTCCATACATTTTCGCCCCAAAAATACTTTTTTTTCAAAAACTGACAAAAAATAATTGTCTGGGTGTAACAAAGAGGGTTGTTTCCCGTCTTAGAGATGTAATGGGCCCTAAGGAGTTTGCGCAGGTTGCCGCAGCCATACGCCCGCGTCTTGTCGCACAGAGTGCCAGGATGCTGGGGAATGAAGACGATGCCGATGACATCGCCCAGGACACCCTTTTGCGGCTGTGGCAGATGCGTGACCGCCTGGACGCTTATCGCACTGTCGAGGGTCTGGCCTTCGTCATTGCCCGCAACCTCGCCTTGGACCGACTGCGCAAACCCGGGGTGTCAAGGCTTGAGGATGCCCCTGAGCCGATTGCTCCAGGCTCCGCCGATGCATCCCTGGCGGCCGACGATGCCCGCCGACAGTGGGATGAGGTGATGGCGCGCCTTGTTGACAGCCACCGCGCAGTCATCCAGATGCGGCATGTTGACGGGATGGAGATGGAGGATATTGCACGTGTCCTGGGCACTAATGCCAATAACGTGCGGGTTCTGTTGTCTCGGGCCCGTGCAAACGTAAAGAAGATATTTCTAAACCGAAATAATATATAACCGATACAGACAAAGGAATGAAGAATATTTTTACACGATATAACAAAGACGCCGACGATGCCTCCCTGCGCCGCATGGTTGAGCGCTTCGAGGCCGGCGAAACCTCGGTTGCCCAGGAGAGAAAGCTCTTCTCTCGGTTTGCCGATGGCAAAGACCTGCCGGCCGACCTTGAGCCTTTGCGCCCCATGATGCAGTGGTATGCCTCACTGGCCCCCGCGCGCTCCCGCTCGGGACGCGTGGCCTCGGTTGTCGGTGTCGCCGCATCCTTGGCTTTGGTGGTTACCCTCTCGGTCGGGTTGATGCGCAACTCGCTTACCCCCGAACTGGCAGCGCGCAGTGGCAGCTATGTGATAACCAACGGTGTAAAAAACACCAACCTTGCAGCCATTCTCCCTGACTTGGACAACGCAGAGAGCACCGTGCGGCGCAGTCAGCAGGCAAGCCACAATATGCCCGACGCCGTTGATATGTCTGACCCGTATGTGCGCATGGCCGTGGAGCGGCGCTTCCAGGATGAATATGTTGCCAACTATTATACCGATAAATAAATCCACTATGCAAAAATACAGTAACCGACTGATATATACCCTTCTACTTCTGATTTTTTGCACTGCCGCAGCGGGTGCGCAAAAACGTGTTGCCGGCGCCGTAAAGACAGCCGAAGGGCATAATACCACCCAATACTGTGCATACAGTGAGCGGCGCGATCCCGCAACGCACAAGGTTGTGCGCTCATCAAAGGTTCTCGTGGTCTCAGCCAAGGATGCCGCAGCCATCCGTAAAGCTATGGACGCCGACCGCAACAACGCCATTTCTTGCGAAATGGTGAACGGCGGGAACGTCTACTCGCTCACCTTCTACAAGGACAAGATGCGCACCGTCTATACCCTGCTTATGCAGCGAAACAACACCTGGCTACTGACCGTTGAGGAGTATGCCGAGCGTCGCTCGGGAACGCGTGTTGAGGCCGATTCCATACTACCCCTTGATTTTTATGAGGATATGGAGGAATTGATGTCTTTGATCTCTGATCTTAATCCCCTGATAATTGATTGATTAGTCCTTAAAATTTTCACACAAAAATTTAATTTAGAATATATTAAAAATTCAAAAAATTAGTATAACTTTGCGGCCAAGGTGGTTCATAATTGCCTTGGCCGCTTTGTTTTTATTGAGCAAGCTCAAAGACAAATACTTAAACCAATATATTATTATATGAAAAAACTATTACTAAGCCTTGCCGTAGCTGCAACCACCGCGTTTGCAGGGATGGCACAGACGGTTGCTTTTGTAGCTGATGGGGCTTCCTATTCAGGTTCAGGAACAACCAACACTTTGGCCACCGGAACTGTCGCCGGCCAAACCTACACCCAGGGGGATATAAAAATTGAGTTTGTTAAGGTAAACTCAAGCAGCTCTCAGGTGAACTCGAAACTTATTCGCTGGTATGCGAATGACAAAATTATTGTAACACCCCTTAACGGCGCTGTTATCAGCAATGTTTCATTTTCCGGGTTAGCTTCTGCCTATCAATCTGTTTCTCTTACTTGTGATAACGGAACTGTTACTACAGGTGCTACTCGCACATGGACAGGTTCAAGCGCTGATGCATTGACATTTACTGCCGGTGCACAGATTCGTTTTGCAGCACTTGAAGTCACCTATTCAGTCGGCTCTGTAACTGTTAAAGAAAATGCCGATTTGGCTTTTGCCGAGGAAAGCGTCTCAGTGAACTTGGGTGAAACCGCTACCGTTGCATTTACCAAAGCCACCACTGCCGAGGTTTCTTTCAGCAACAGCGATGCTACCGTGGCCACCTACGATGCCGCCACCGGTGTTATCACCCCGTTGGCAGCAGGTACAACCACTATCACTGCAACCTCACCTGAGAACGATGATTTCAAGGCCGGTGAAGCTACCCTGACAATAAAGGTTGTGAATCCTGACGCTCCCGCTCCCTCAACTGCTACTTGGGTTGCTGCTACCGCCGAGGGTAATCCCGGTAATGGTGTTGTATGGTCAGGTGGTGACATTGACGAGTATACGAAATGGTCTGCAGCCAAAGGAAGTTCTTCTTCCGAACCAGCTTATTATAATACCGGCTCAGGCCTCCGAGTATATAAAGGTGGTACTTTCACACTTACTTCAACACGTGTTATTGAATCCGTAACATTTACATTTGCTGGTAAAGATTATACATTTGATACAAATCAATCTAATCCTGCCACTCAGGAGATAAACGCGACTTCTTATACCTGGACTATTGGGCAAAAACAATGTCGTTTGCAGAAGATTGAGATCGTTTATTCAAATGCTGAGGCTAAGGTTGAACTGCCCGTTATCACCTTCACTGAGGAGAATGGCCAGAACTTTGCTACCATCACTTGCGCAACTGAGGGTGCCGAGATCTTCTACACTCTTGACGATTCTGAACCCACAGCTTCTTCAACAAAGTACACCGCTCCTGTTAAACTTGGCATGGGCAAAGTTATAGTTAAGGCCATAGCTATTAAGGACGGCGATAAATCAAACGTTGCAGTTGCTTCAAAAACCATCTCCTTCACGCTTAACGGTTCTTTGGATGCACTCGTTGCTCTCACAGCCGACGAAATCACCGCTTTGGGTGGTTCAGTTGACTTCTCTTTCACCGGTAAGCTCACCTACGCTTTCCAGGCCGGTAACTACCTCTACCTCACCGATGGCACTAACAACATCAAACTCTTCGGCTACAACACTCCCGAGTATGCTGCCGGCGACACCTTTGAGTCACTGACAGGTAACTACGCATATCGTTACGGTCAGCCCCAGGTAACTTCTTTCACCTTGTCAGCTGCTGTTGCCGGTGGTGAGGTTATCGCTCCTGAGGTTATCGCCGATGCTTCAGCTATCACAGCTGCCAATGACAACAAATGGTACACCATCAAGGGTGTTGAGATCAAGAACGTCAACGGCAAAAACGCCACAATGGTAGCCAATGGAACCGAGGTTGCTCTTTATGACGACTTTGCATGCACTGGCTTTGCCGAGGGTACCAACCTCACCGTAAGCGGATTTGTAGGCATCTATAACACAAACATTCAATTCTTGCCCACCGAGATTACCGACGCTGCCGGCGAAGAGTTTGTCGCTGCCCCCGTATTCAGCCATGATAGTGGCGCTTATCCCGAGAACACCGAGATTCAAATTAGCTGCGCTACCGAGGGTGCTACCATCGTTTACACCGTTAACGGTGGCGAGATTCAGGAGTCTGACGAGACCGTAACCCTGACCCTCACCGAGGCTATGAGCGTTGAGGCCTACGCTAAGAAAGATGGTATGGAAGACAGCCAGACCGTGACCGCTGAGTACACCATTAAGGTTACCGGCGTAATTGAAGGCACTACCGCCGTATTTGACTTTGCTCCCGCTGAGTTCTCAAAGATTGAGTGCGAGCCCGCTCAGAGCACCTATCCTGATGCAACTCTGTCTCCCCTTTATGATTATGTACTGACCTCAAATGGTGTTTCTCTCACTTTTGACAAAGGTTCCTATACCGGTAATATAGATGCTCGCCTCTTTGTAGGAACAGGAACTAATCCTAAGCACGACATGCGCTTGTACAACGGACAGACAATGACCGTTAGCATCGCCCAGGGTTACTATCTTAAGGGAATAACCTTTACATTCGATAATAATAAAAACCTTGTACTTGCCGAAGGTGAGCCCGGAAGCTTCAGCAATGGCGAATGGACAGCAGAAGAAGCCGTTGAATCACGCGCCGAAAACAAGAAGGTTAACTCAGTAACCTTTGAGGCAACTACCGGCAATGCAACTATCAATTCTATCAACGTTGACTTTGCAAAGGTTAGCACCTCAATCGACGCTATCGAGGCTGACGAGAACGTAGCTCCTGTATACTACAACCTGCAGGGTATCCGCATCTCAAACCCGACCCCGGGACAAATCGTCATCCGTCGTCAAGGCAAATCAATTGAAAAAATGGTATTCTAACCCATACCATCCCTAACCAAAAAAAAGGCTGTGCCCCGCACAGCCTTTTTTTTGTCCCTCCCCCCACTAAGAATCAATCGTTTGCGAGAGTAAAATTTACCGCGAACATAGGGACGCACGGCTCGTGCGTCCGCCGTCCGCCCCGGAAAACGACCGCCTCCCGCGCCCAATTTGCCACAAGCGTGCGAGGTTCTGGTATTCTTCGACCAATAAATTGGTCGGTATCAATGCGTTAATGTCCTCCGTAGGCTTTCGCCCACGGCTACGATATTCACCGCTAACGCGGTTGCAATGCGGAGGATTGTGCATTCGTTAGCGCACCACGTAGTGGTGCAAGAGCGTAGCCGTGGGCGAAAGCCCACGGTAAAGGATAATCTATTGATTACGACCAATTTATTGGTCGAACAGTACCCATTGTGTTGGCTTGGGTGTGTATTATTAAATACGCTATGACACAAGTGATTTTATACCTCCTTATATGAACCGCAGTACACGAGCCGTGCGTCGTCTAAATGCTCAGGAGCACGTCGGCATTGTATGGGGGGATTTCGGCAGTTCGCGTGGGCATTGTCGGCATATTCGCGCCGCGAACGCACGAGCCGGAAGACGTCCGCCTACCACGGCCAATTACGTCACAGTCGCCCTCAGAAAACTTCGGGTATTATCCTAAGCTGGTAAAGGCATGAAAATCAATCGTTTGCGCAGAGTTGAAAAGTGTGGGGGGTATGCGTTTGACTTTCACATCCTTGGGTATCTATTTTCGGGGGACAGTGGTGTCAATTATAGTATTTTCCTCCCATGGGGCAACTTCATAATCTAACTTAACCGAATTGTTGACAAAGGTCAACGTCAGGTTCAGGGTTTGGCCTGCCTTCCATCCACCGGGGACTGTTACAGTGGCAGTCTTCTCATCCCTTTGTTTTGTCTGATAATTATAAGTTGTGTAATTGATGGTGATGTTAATATCTTCATCGGGACAAGGCAAAAGCAACAATGCCCTATCGTCGGTAAAAACTTGATGAACTTTCCCATCGTTGGTAATTGCGTCTCCCGATGGCAGGGCGTTAGCCCGAAACTTTACTGTATAATCATTGGTTCTGTTGATATCCCACCCTTCTTCGCCACCCGGGTAAATGGCATCGTCCGTCATATTACTATTCCCGGACAACGGAGCGGGTTCCACTGCATAATTTGCACTGGTGGGTATGTCCTCAAAGACGAAACCGGTTATGTAAAGAGGATAGTTCTCGTCAACGAATGGATCAATATACTTGACGCCGATGTTGATTTTTGACAGAATGTGAGCAAACTGTAAACGCACTGCATCGGGATGCCCACCGATGAAGTTTCGGCGATGGGTTGCGATGAGAACATCCTCAGCAGTGTCATAAGAGGAGGGTTGATTGTATTTGAACTTAAATAAGCCTTTGTTGTATTTTATCGCAGAAACAGATATCGTTTTGTCAGGCATCATAGCCACAAATGCATACTGATACCCTGAGAACCAATAGCGCAAATCGTCATAAGTCCATTTGTTTAATGAGGCATCATATTTCACCACAGTTCCATTATAGGGCTTGATAAAATCTCTATCCTCAATGTCTATATCTGAGTCATCCAGATTGTAGAAATCACCATATACCGCAAACGGGTGTTGCGTCAGATTGGTATTGTCAATGCAGGACGTGCGAGAAAGCACGTTGGTGGTAAAAACCATCTCTGCGCCGTTTACCGGCTCAGACCCGTCAGACTGACAAGCGGTCAGGAAACCTATGCCGACCGTGAGAAGTATGAGTTGTAAATATATTGTTTTTCTAAACATCTGTTGCTGTATTTGTCTCTGTGTTAAGTAGTTCCAGTCCCGGTATAGGGGTTAATCAAACTATTGACAATTTTACACCTGTGTTTAAGCAACCTCCATGACCTGTTGCTGAATACCATAAACCGGATATACAAAACCCGAGACGACCGAGTGTATAACGTTGGATACCCAGGGGTTTATTGCAATTATGCGAACAAAAAATTTCAGTTTTCATAAACGAAGAAACTTTTTTGGTCGGAACAACAAAATCAAAGAGCATGATTTGGTCATGTTATATTGTCACGAAACCGCTATGCCCGGTTTTGGAATAAATACAAATTTGTTTCTATTGGTTTTTTGCTAACTGATATTTAATTACAGTGCAAAATTAGTGAAAAACAGGCCAATAAGCAAAAAAGAATTCAAAATAAAAGCCCACGATTCACCACAAATAAAGTCAACTTTAAAGGCTTTTAAATAATGCCGGTCTAAGTAATAATTCCTACCGGAAAAAGATTTCTTAAAAAAGACGAAGTGAGGCTAATTCAGACCCGAGGCGATTTATTCCACTCTCAATCTTTTGTAGCTGTTTGTCAGAGATTTGAGCTTGTCCGTTACGATATTGGCGCATAAGGCTTTCGTTGATTCCAAGATACCGGCCCAGCGCACTCACGTTAAACATTGAGTAATACTCAAACAGTGAGGAAATGTCAAAGAAAAACACCACCTCCTCATTAAGACACTCGGGCATGTTATCGCGCAATTCTTCGTAGCTTTGTTTTACCTCATCTATAGAATTATAAAAATCCTCTTTGGCATCTTTCACCGATGGGCCCGTGCCTATAATTTGCGCTTTTTCACCCGTGGTATTATAGGCAATAAATGTTCCGTCAGATTGTTTCTCTATTTTTACTTGCATAACTCTCAAAATCTCATATGCAAAATTATAACATTTTCGTTATAATAACAAATATAGACATGAGATAAGGAAAGAAGCGGCTTTATAAGTAGAGGGCTGAGAAGGCCCGGTCAAGACGTGGGATAGCATCAGAATAGTGGTCACCCTCAACCTCATTAAACTCGGTGGGGATGTGGGCTCGCTTCAATAGGGTGAGGATTTCTTGAGTGGCGTCTCCGACAGTTGCGAAAGTCTTGTTCTTGGAGTGCGGTTCCTGTTTCCCGAGCAAGAAATAGGCCACACCGTCCTTCGCCGGGATTGGTCGGCTTTGCATCCATTCAACGAAATGCGGATACCAAAAAGAGCCCGATAGGCAGGCAATGTTTGTGAAGGTGTCACACACCATCCATTGCCATAGGGCAAATAGCCCCGACATGGAGACGCCGACAAGGCTTCGTGTAACGTTGCCTTGCAGATTCAGCGCGGCCTCGGCTTGCGGAATTACTTTTTGCTGAAGAAGCTGCAAAAACTCAGGGGACTGCCCCTTGAAATCTGCAGTACCCCTTGGAACCCCCGGTGCGGGCCACGGGCTAAAAACGTTTTGCCAGTCCATCCCGGTTACAACCACAATATTGGTTTTGTACCGCTCGGGTGCGGTTGCCAACCATCCGCCCAGCATATCCATCGGGTAGAGTATATAAGCCACGCGGTCAGTGGCATCGGCTGTCGCACAATAGCATGTAAGTCCCTCAATATTAATCTTCTGTATCATAATTCTTTCAGCTTATTGTCAAGTGGGTACATAATATTAACAGCACTATTTACAATTTGTTTCACACGCAGTAGCCAAGGCTATCTCAATAAAAATTTGGTGTTAAAGAATTTTTGACTAATTTTGCTGTGTCAAATGAGCGGGTAAAACGCAAATTGAGAATCTCGCCTGCTTGTGAGACCACTTTTCCCCTCTAAATTTTCTTAAATCAGGATTATCCAAATGCCCCCTGTCGGCAGGTTGAAATTTTACTTTGCCAAGGCAACCCCTGATTTTTAATCTCCTCCCAAACATTTACACTTGATTTCACGTTTTCAAGATAACTCATTGAGAAAGTAAGTAAAGGAACTAAGTTCCTATATATTCCAATAACAAACTTATAAGGTTGCACAGGGTGTAACCGACAAAAGAAACAATTCAGGATAAATATTCCACGTATGACCTATTCAATGGAAGGCCTAAAAAGCATGAGCGACGAGCAGTTGCGCGAGATTGCTGAGAAGATGGGCATCAAAAAAGTTGATAAAGAAGGAGGCATAGACCTCATATATCGTATATTGGACCAGGACGCGATAAATTCAACGGTGGACATAATTGAAAAAAGTAACCGTGGCCGCAAGCCTAAAACCGATTCCGCCGAGGGTCCCCAGCCTAAGAAGCGCGGTCGCCGACCCAAAAATCAGTCTGCCGTGGCAGACGCAGCCACCCCGGCATCCGCTGAGGGAGCCACCGAGACTCCCACCGAGGAAGCTCCGGCTCCCCAGCCCAAACGTCGCGGTCGCAAGCCCAAAGCCTTGATTCAGGCTGAGGCTGAAGCTGCCGCAAACGTTGCTCCGACCCCGGAGACTCCTACCGAAGCTGACGAAAATTCCGCCCTCGCTCAACCCAAGAAGAGGGGGCGCAAACCTAAGATACAGCAGCCTCCATTGTTGATTGAGGAGGCCGCATCAGAGGCTCTGCCCGAGTTGCCGGCAGCCGAGGAGAACGCTGCACCGGCACAGGCTGCTGAGCCCGCTGAGGATAAGGCCCAGGAGGGGGAACAGGAGCCCCAGAAAACCAAGAGGGATTTCTCGCCGCGTAACAGCTCACTGAAAGCTTTCTTCCCGCAAAGCCGTGGACGCAACTTTGTGCCGCGTGGCCAACGCCCCAATGAGGCTGAACAACCATTTGAAGGACCGGCGCAACCCCAAGGCCCAATAGTGCTCAACGAGCCGCAACCGCGCCAACAGCAGCAACAAAAACTGTCAAAGAACCAGAAGAAGAAACTTCGTCAGCAGCAGCAACAGGCCATTCAGCAGCAGTTGCCCCCTATGCCGGAATACAACTTCAACGACCTTGTAACTGCCACGGGCGTCCTTGAGATTTTGCCTGAGGGACACGGATTCTTGCGCTCTGGCGACTATAATTACCTGCCGTCACCTGATGATGTCTTGATTTCTCGAGACCAGATTAAGCAATATTCCCTGAAAGTGGGGGATGTGGTGGAGGCCAAGATACGTCCCCCGCGCGTCAACGAAAAGTATTTTGCCCTTACCTCTGTCACCGAGGTTAATGGACGCTCACCTGAGTTGATACGTGACCGTATTGCTTTTGAACACCTCACGCCCCTTTTCCCTGATGAGAAGTTTGAGCTGAACGGCGGCGGTCGCACCACCAACCTTTCAACCCGCGTGGTCGACATGTTCTCTCCCATCGGCAAGGGTCAACGTGCTCTGATTGTTGCTCCCCCCAAAACCGGTAAAACAATATTACTTAAAGATATTGCAAATGCCATAGCAGAGAATCATCCCGAGACCTACATCATGATTCTTTTGATTGATGAGCGTCCCGAGGAGGTTACCGACATGGCCCGTTCGGTAAATGCCGAGGTGATAGCCTCAACCTTTGACGAGCCTGCCGACAGGCATGTAAAGATTGCCGGTATTGTTCTTGAAAAAGCTAAGCGCATGGTTGAATGTGGCCACGATGTCGTGATTCTGCTTGACTCAATTACCCGATTGGCCCGCGCCTACAATACCGCTCAGCCCGCCTCGGGTAAAATCCTCTCGGGCGGTGTAGATGCCAATGCTTTGCAAAAGCCCAAACGCTTCTTTGGCGCCGCACGCAACATTGAGAATGGTGGCTCATTGACCATCATTGCTACAGCCCTTACAGAGACATCCTCAAAGATGGATGAAGTAATCTTCGAGGAATTCAAGGGCACAGGCAACATGGAGCTGCAGCTTAACCGCACACTGGCTAACAAGCGCATCTTCCCGGCTGTTGACATCATGGCCAGCAGCACCCGCAGGGATGACCTGCTGTTGCGCCCCGAGACCCTTAACCGTATGTGGGTGATGCGTCGATTCCTCTCAGACCGCAACCCCATTGAGGCAATGGAATTTGTTAAGGATCGCATGGAGCGTACACACGACAATGAGGAACTGTTGCGCACCATGAGTGACTAAGGGCACAAGCGAAGATTTTAGATATTTTAAGGCGTGTGGGTAAAATTCTTTCCCATGCGCCTTTTACTTTTGCAGTATAATCACAAACCGTTTTAAGCCATGACAAATAGTGTACGTTTCAGCCCGCGCCTTATCACAACATTGAAGTCTCTTGGAGAAAATGACCGCATGTCTATGGCTGCCGCTTTGGCAGGCGAGTTCCTTTTGGGCCTTGATGTCATCAGCCAGCTCAAAGGTAACGAGTTGATGATATACGCCATACTGCGCAACTATGTTCTGCATGACAACTGTGCCATTCAGCCCCTTGAAATGAGTGCACTTGCTTAATTGGCTGTATATCGCTATTTTTGCGATATATGAGACAATTATTTTTCTTTGCCGCTTTTGTTGCCCTTTCAGTGGCTGCAATTGCAAAGGTTTTTACGGGCGCATTAAAACAGGGAGAAGTCCCCGTACTCCCTTTGGAGTTGACGGTGAGCCCCTCGGGTAGCATCACACTTTGCTCTCCGGCACAAAGTCCGGCGCAGATCCCCGCCAAGGTGTTGTTCCGTAGCAATGATTCCCTCTCGCTCAGTTTTATGACTATTGGTGCTCGCCTGCAACTGAAAGGGGACACAGTGGCAGGGTATACGGGTACCTTGCTGCAAAATCGACAGACGTTCTCGGTTGACCTTGAGCCAAAAGCTAAGGAGCCGGTTGTAAATGTTCCTTACACTACACGGGAGGTTGCTGTGCCCAACGGTGATGTAACCCTTGCAGGGACACTCACCTGTCCGGAGGATATGAACGAACAGACCCCATTGGTCGTCATGGTGACCGGTTCCGGCAAACAGAATCGTGATGAGGCACTATTCAGCCATCGACCGTTTGCCGATATAGCCGACTACCTCGCTCGTAACGGCATAGCCACATACCGATATGATGACCGAGGCTCTTTCGGGTCAACTGCCGGCAAGCCTGAGGATGAGACGACCACAGGATATGCCACAGATGCCACTGCTGTTTTGAAGGCGATGCGCGACCTGGAGATTACTCGCGGACCAATCGGAATTTTAGGACACAGTGAGGGCGGAATGATTGCATGGATGGCTCCGGGGTCTGATTTTGTAATCTCCCTTGCCGGGCCTGCGGTGCGCGGTGATTCCATTTTGCTGTACCAGGCTGAGGTAATTGGACACGTTTCCCGGCACGAACTCTCTGCACGCAAACAACTGATGCAGGCTGTTGTGGACGGACGCGAAATCACGGACAGCCTTGTCCATGAGATTGACCCTGAGGGTGAAACTGAGGCGGCGATATTGTCAAAGATGCTTGTCCAAAGCCCATGGATGCGTGAATTTATCAGATACTCACCGGCTGAGGATATAAAACGGCTGAGCAGGCGTGGCATCCCTGTTTTGGCTTTGTATTTCGGAAACGATGCCCAGGTCCCCGTTGAAATGAACCTGAACGCGTTAAAGAAGTTGGCTCCCAATTTCACGATTCAAGTAATCGAGGGTGTTAATCACATCCTTGTTGATTGTGAAGACGGTTCACCAACGCTATATGCCACCTTGCCGGGTCCAACCTCAGAAAAGGTATTAACTGCAATTGTGGACTTTATAAGGCAACCAGTTTCCACTCAACAGTAAAATAAAAACAATCGCGATAGATACATAGTAAGGGCCTGCTCGCGCAGGCCCTTACTATGAGTTTCCAATAGGTACAATTTCTAAGGTAAAAAAGATTGTTTCTGATTGTGTTGCAAAGATAAGGGGCTAAAATTTGCCTACCAAATTTTTTATTATGTTATGCAACATATTTTTAAAAATTTCAATTTGTTAGTTTAAAGTCCCCGTAATAGTTCTTTTACTTAATAGAATTACAAAATCTGCCCGTCAAAATAATAAATTATAAGAATATCTTTAGTTATAATTTAATAGTAAAACTTTGTTACAACTATAGGACAATCCTCTCTGCCGCAATTTTTTCATCCTCGTACAAAAAGATTGGTGCAAGGGATGAAAATTTGTCGGGCTGTTCTGTGGTAAGATACTCACAACCGCCTCCGCGTGTAATTCTACTTTCGATTTCAGGATGACGCATCAGGTAGTCTGCAAGACTGTTTGCAACAAACTCGCCCTGCGTCAACAACTGAATGTGGGCCGGGACGTATTTTCTTATCTTGTCAAAGAGGAGAGGGTAGTGTGTACACCCAAGGATTATTGTGTCAATAAGGGGGTCAGCAGTAAGGAGTTCCTTGACATATTTTTCAACGAAATAGTCGGCTCCCGGGCTGTTAGCTTCGCCGTTTTCGACAAGCGGTACCCACATTGGACAGCTTTGAGAGGTGACTGTTAGGTCTGTGCAGTACTTCTTAGCCTCAATGGTATAGCTGCCGGACAACACGGTGCCGGGTGTAGCCATCAGTCCGATATGTCCTGTTTGGGAGACCCCTGAAAGGTTTTCAATGGTAGGCCGGATGACACCCAACACGCGTCGCGACGGGTCAATATCGCTGAGGTCATTCTGCTGAATACTTCGTAACGCCTTTGCTGAGGCTGTATTACAGGCCAAAATAATAAGGGGGCAACCGCGACTGAATAAATGCTTGACGGCTTGCAGGGTAAACTGATACACCAGTTCAAAGGAGCGGGTACCGTATGGTGCGCGGGCGTTGTCCCCCAGATACAGATAGTCATACTGGGGTAAGCGCGACCGCATATCACGCAGGATGGTCAGGCCGCCGTATCCCGAGTCAAAAACCCCGATAGGACCATTGTATGGAAACTCACTTTTCACCGGCGTCACTGTTGGTTAGTCGCATCGAGAATTCACATCCGCAATATTTTTGGCGATAGAAGTCAAACTTCTTTACCAATTCGGCACGCCGTTGTGTCAGACCTCCTTTACGCCAGTTTTGCGCCCAATACCGGGTGCCGGGATGTGTGTTGGCCGCTTTTGCTCCGGCTGAATTAATCTGCTCGAGGTCTTTCCATCTGCTCGAGGCCAGGGTAGTGGTGAATACCGGAATCTGCTTCTCTCGGGCCAAAGCAGCGGTGGCCTCCAGGCGCATGTCAAAACACCATTGACATCGAGCGCCACGTTCAGGCTCGTTCTGTAACTGAAGTTCCATAACCCTGTTGCGCCATCCCTCATGGTCATGGTCGCCATCAACAACTGTCAGATTCAACAGGTCGGCCATGCGGGTTAGCTCATCCTTACGACGCTCATACTCCTCTTCAGGGTAAATGTTTGGATTATAAAAAAAGAGTAGGGGCTGCACACCGTGCCCCAACAGCCACTCTATTATGGCTGCCGAACACGGTGCGCAACATGTATGCAACACCACTTGGGTTGCCCCGTCCGGGGCTTCCTCAAGAGGGGTCTTTTCCTGTTTCATTAATCGTTATTTATAAGTCCACGCTTACGCAACAGGGGTTCTACCGTGGGTTTGTGTCCGCGGAAACGTACGTACAGCACCATCGGGTCTTCACTGCCGCCGGGTTCAAGAATATTCTTTTTGAATGACGCGGCTGTCTCGGGATTGAAAACGCCGGTTTGCTCAAAAAGGTCAAAGGCATCACGGTCAAGGGTCTCGGCCCAGAGATAGGTATAGTAACCGCTGGCATAGCCATCGCTACCAAAGATGTGTTTGAAGTAAGGACTGCGATAACGATAAGTGAGCTCCTTGGGCATGCCGATTTCCTCAGAAACTTTTGCCTCAAAAGCTGCAATGTCTACAGTATCTTCCGGTTCAACATTCAGTGCACCATAGCGCAAATCAAGGAGGGCAGCCCCGGCGAGCTCGGCGGTAGCAAACCCCTCGTTGTGGGTTGATGAAGCGTTGATCTTCTCAATCAGTTCAGCGGGAACAGTTTCACCGGTAAGGTAGTGGTGAGCATATTCCTTGGTCAACTCAGGCTGGAAAGCAAAATGCTCATGCATCTGTGATGACATCTCAACATAGTCGCGGTCAACGTTGGTACCGGCCTGGCTCCTTAGCTCGGCGCGCGTCAGCATTCCCTGCAGTGCATGGCCAAACTCATGGAAAGCGGTCTCGATGTTATCAAGGTCACAAAGTGAGGGAGTGTCAGCCGTGGGGGGCGCAAAGTTTGCTACATTATATACAATGGGACGGCCAACGGTACCATCAGGGTCAACGAATGCAGGGGTCATCATCTCCATCCAGGCTCCCTGGCGCTTGCTGGGACGGGTGTAGAAGTCAGTCATAAATACTGCGATATGCTCGCCGGTGTTCTTATCCTTCACATCATATACGTTAACATCAGGATGATATTTCGGAGCACCGGGAATCTCGGTGAATGTTACGCCATAAAGTTTCTCAGCCATGGCAAACAACCCTTTTCGCACTGAGTCGGCGGCAAAATAGGGCTTGATGGCATCCTCATCAAAGGCATAGCGCTGACGGCGCACCTTGTCGGCATAATAGTAATAGTCCCAAGGCATGATGGTGATTCCGGCATTTTCAGCGTCAGCAACAGCCTGCATCTCTTTCACCTCCTGTTCTACCCGGTTAACTGCCGGTTTCCAAATTTGCATCAGAAGGTCATTGGCGGCCTGGGGATTCTTAGACATAACATTAGCAGTCATATAAGATGCAAAATCGGGGTATCCCAGCAGACGAGCCTTTTGTGTGCGGTTGCGCAGGATTTCATTGATAACAGGGTAGTTGTTGAACTCACCTGATGAGGCCAGGGATGTATAACCTTTATAAAGTTGTTCACGCAGGGCACGGTTGTCGGCATATTGCAACACCGGCAGACGGCTGGGGTTGTGGAGGGTGAATACCCATGTATTGGCCGGCTTATTGCGGCGTGAAGCCTCCTCGGCCGCAACGGCAATCACGTTCTGGGGGATGCCTTGCAGCATAGCCGGGTCGGTAACGACAGCCTCAAAAGCATTGGTGGCGTTGAGCAGGTTCTTATTAAACTTCAGGAACAATTCTGCGAGTTTGCTGTTTACCTCCTTCAGCTTTTCCTGGTCGGCGGGGGAAAGCATGGCACCTGATCGCACAAAATCATCATAGGCTTTTTGCACGGCGCGGCGACGGGCCGTGTCAAGATTCAGGTTGTCAAGGTTGTCATATAGATATTTGATGCGGTTAAAGAGTCGCTGGTCCATACCTACCTCATCAGTCCAAGCTGTGTATGCCGGATAAAACTCTGTGGCAACCTGCTCGAGCTCAGGGGTTGAACAAGCCTCATCAAGGGTAAAGAATACTGATGCAACCTTGGCAAGCGTTTTGCCCGATTGCTCAAAAGCAAGGATGGTATTGTCAAATGTGGGTGTAACAGGGTTGTTGACTATAGCATCAATCTCAGCCCTCTGTTGTTTGATACCTTCCTGCAATGCGGGCAGATAGTGCTCAGCTTTTATTTGTTCAAACGGCGGGATCTCAAATGGGGTGTTGTAGGGCTGCAGAAACGGATTCTCCTGTCCCATGGCACCAACACTACCAAGTCCGATAGCTGTCAATAGGGCATATTTTCTAAATTGCTTCATGGTAAATGGTTTGGATATATGATTTTTTTATTTTTCGTGCGTTGAGATGTTTTTGCAAATTTATAATTTTTTGGAACTATTTCCCTCATTTTCCCATTTGAAGGTAGATAATAAGGGGTAGTGGTCACTTTGTCCCACCTTCAGGCGCTCAGTTTTTAAAGGGCGCAAATCCCCGCGATAAAGAATATGGTCTATCCTGAAGTACATTTTATTGCGATGAAAAGAGAGGCCCGGCCCAAAAGCAGCATCAGCGTAGGCGTCCTTCATCCCCGCACCTTTAACCGTGCGCACCGAGTAGCTGCCGGGGATATCATTGAAATCCCCGCAGACCAAAACATTCCCGGGGGTATCCTTTATCAAACGTTGTAGTCGCTCGGCCTGTAACGCACGCTCCTTATAGGCTGTTTCCAGTTTATGCAGCAGGACGTCCTTGGCTTCCCGCACTTCTGAACGAATGGGTATGCCATGCAACAAATCCCTGTAAAGCTCATAATCCTGGGCATGGAACCCCAATGTTTGCAGGTGGACATTGAAAATTGTGAGGGTATGTCCTTGAAACTCAAGTTGATATTTCACGTATACGCCCGAGCCTCCGATCTTGTTGTACTCCGGCTGTCCAATAATCGGATAGCGGCTGTAGAACGACAACATATCCAGCCCGTTTGCATAATGGTATTTATATCTTTGTCTGAACAGCTTGTACTGTTCTTGTGTAATCCCAAGGGTATCAGCCCTAACAGAATCAGCCTCTTGCAGAATCAGGATATCGGGATTTATTTCTAAAACAGCTTGCATGTCCGGGTTAGGAGTGGGTGATGTAGAGGGCTTTTTATAGTCATACCACCATATAATATTCCACGTCATTACCGTGAACTCATCCTTGGCGGTGGATTCCGGCCGGTGCTTTAGATTTACGGGACAAAAGGTTAGAAATGAAGGCAAACAAATCAGAATCGCTGCCACACCCAGCCATGCTGCGGCTTTGCGACGAGCAAAAAAGGCAATTATCGTCAGGACAACTGTCACAAGGAGTACCTCGGGGAAGCACATGGCGAGGATTGCAGGCAAAACCGCCTTCTCCGGATTGATAATTCCCCCATAGGCACAGACAATGACAAGCCCCAAAATAGCCACCCAAAATAGCCAGCCACAAACTGCCAGTATCCACTTAAAGACGCCCCGTGTATTGAGGTTTCTTTGATTGTAGGTTTTGTTATCTTTGTTGAACATGGCAGTATTTTACCTATT
Organism: uncultured Bacteroides sp.; assembly: GCA_964391735.1. Taxonomy (GTDB): domain Bacteria; phylum Bacteroidota; class Bacteroidia; order Bacteroidales; family Muribaculaceae; genus CAG-1031. Next base: position 24,599 of record CAYMNF010000019.1, read on the forward strand.
TACTTGATTCTTTGGCTAAGGGTCGAGAGGCGTTTGCGCTCACTCGGCGATAATGATGTGTACCCCGACCTTTTTACTTTGTCAAGAAGCTGAGTCATTTCGTTATGAGTGTCAGCACTGTCTTTAAAGACCTTTTTAAGATACAAAGCATATGTCACCCCGACTATAATCCCCCCCATATGTGCAAAATGTCCTCCAACGTTTGAGATGGTTATTGTAATAAGGTCTATTGAAATGGTCAATACGGCGACCCATTTTACGGCCATTGAAATATTAAAACCGAGATACATACGCCGGTTAGGACACAATATTCCCGTTGCTGTCACAACGGCAATAACGGCTGCCGATGAGCCTATCAAACGTCCGTTCAATCCCATATCCGCCGGTAAAAGGGTGCAGGCCAGCATATAACATGCCGCGCCACCCAGACCACCGGTAAGATAAAGCACCAACAGCCGTCTCCCCGTTGGAAACAGACTCATAAATATACGTCCGAACCAAAAGAGCCATATCATGTTAAAAAGCAGGTGGAGAAGCTCATATTGCGTGAACATGTACGTAAAGACAGTCCATGGGCTATGAAGAAGCATTCGCGGGTCACCGGGCATTTCGACAAAAGGTAGTATCGATGCGGAGAAGTCATTTTCAGCCCAGTAAATATTGCCAATGATAACGGCTGCATGCAGTACCAAAAACACGGCGATGTTGACGAGCACAAGGCCCCTCAACATCCGGTTGTCAGTTTTAGAGGATTCTATTCGGTCAATAAAAGCCTGAGCCATTACCCAACCCTTTCTTTTTCCAGTAATAAATCATTATGAACCCGAATATCATCCCACCGAGATGAGCAAAGTGTGCGATCCCGTCACTTAGTCCGCGGGCATCGCCGAGTCCCAGCAGCACCTCCAATACACCAAATCCCAATACCATCCATTTGGCCTTAATCGGTATGGGCAGGAAAAACAGGAACAGAGGTCGGTTTGGCCACAGCATACCGAATGCCAGCAATACGCCGTAAATTGCGCCCGAGGCGCCAACGGTTATCAACCCGTTTTTCATGGCGTTAACATCAGCCGTCACGCCGTAGGCCGCCGGGTGGGCGAGCATGTCACTGATCTGACTGACGGTCAAATGCGGATTTTGGGGTGCCAAAAACCTTGCGAATGAGTCAGCCCACGTCCACATCCAGGCAAGTTCCTGCACCAAGGCTGCCCCAATTCCGCAAGATATGTAATAGAACAGGAACCTCCAGCCGCCTAAAGCCCGCTCAATGGCCGTGCCAAACATCCACAGGGAGAACATGTTGAACAACAAGTGCCCGAAGTTTGTGGTGGAATGCATGAACATATAGGTCAAAAGCTGGGCAGGGTTGAATTGCGAGGCATCCCAATAATGCAACGCAAACAATCTCTCTATAACACCGGTTGTACTTGCCGGGGCTATCATCATTACAACCCAAACAATCAGGTTGATGATGATGAGGTTCTTTGTGACGGGGGGTATGCTGTTAAAAAACGATCCGCGGGTCATGGGTCGGTTGGTTTCTTTAAGAGAAATGTATTTCTAATTTCAGTACAAAAATACGAAAAAAAACATACTTCATTCCATATTATTTCTGACACAAGGTAGGGAAAAGGAAGAAAAACTCTGAAAAAGAACGCTTTTGGCCAATTTTTTTTAATTATTTGTATGATTTTCAGAAAATAAATATATATTTGCGATGTTTAAAAATTCAATCTTAACCTAATTTCATATAACCAATGACAAAGACTGAGCTCATTAACATTATTGCCGAGAAAGCCAATCTGACCAAAGCAGATGCAAAGAATGCCTTTGCCGCAACTATTGACACCATTGCTAACGCCCTGAAAAACGACGAAAAAGTTGCTATCGTTGGTTTTGGTACATTCTCAGTTGTTGAGAAAACCGAGCGCGTGGGTATCAATCCCCGTACAAAAGAAAAAATCGTTATCCCGGCTCGCAAAGTGGTTAAATTCAAAGCCGGTGCTGACCTCACAAAATAAGAATTATTACATCTGAATAATATTTTATTTAAGACACAAAGCGATGGCCGGGCTTTTACACATCCGGCTGTCGCTTTTTTAATGACCTTTTATACATATAGATATGCAAACATGTCATCAGTGTGGTAATGTTTCCCCTGAAGGCACCCGCCAATGCCCCCGTTGCGGCGCTCAAATGGTGACACCGCCTCCCTATAACAATAATGTGCCTCCTTATCCCCGGCAACCTCAGTATGTTGAGCCAAAGAGTAAAGTGGCCGCCGGACTCTTTGCCATTCTGCTCGGGTGGCTGGGCGTGCAATATTTTTATTGTGGAAAAGTTACCGGTGGTATACTCGCCATTGTTCTGTCAATAGTGACCTGCGGGTTATTTGACATCCTGTTTTTTGTGCAGGGCATAATTATGCTGACAATGAGTGACCGGGACTTCATGCAAAAATACGTGTATACACAAAGCTCCTTCCCTCTCTTCTAAAACGATCGAGTGACCGGATTTCCCGGTAATTTTAAACACAAGAAAGGCTGCGACAAAAACATCGCAGCCTTTCTTGCGTATTGGAAATATCTATGTAGCTTATTTTGCTACCTTGAATACTTGTGCTGAACCGTCAACCATTGTCATTTGGATAAGGGTTACACCCTCACCTAATTGAATCTCGGCACGGTTGCCGGCGACACCGGCATGGCAGGGAAGTTGCTTGCCGTCAACGGTGAACAGGTGTACACCCTTGATGTCGTTGGTGGCAACCACCACGGCAACACCACTCTCATCAACAGTGATGGTGCAGTTGCTGTTATTGGCCTGTACATTCTCAATCTCGGTGGGGATATTGGTCTCATAGCGTACGTTGGTGTCAGCACGCGGAGCAACCGTGATACCGTAGATTGAGTTGTTGGTACCGGCTTTGGCAATGTCACCGAGCTCAAGCTCCATGGCTGAGGTAGGTGCGTTGGGGGAGAGATACAGACCTTTGCGGTCACCATAGCCCGCAACCTCGGCACCAAGAACATTCCACTCATTTACTGAAGTGTGGGGGGTGTTTGAGCTAACAACCTTACGAGGGGCATTGGCAGCAGGTGTTTTTACCGGCGGATACAGGCGTACTGTCATCCAGTTACCGGCTGTCAAGTCAACCGTTGAGAGGGCATTACCCATGATGATACCAATCTTCTCGTTGGGCGAAACAACGCGGCCAAGTTCAATGCGGAAAATCTGTCCGGCGCCAACGCCAAGACCGTCACCCATCTCAAAGGCGGTGTTAAGGTCATTGTCAACCATGAAGTCAAGATTCTTCAGCACACCGGCAGCAGCATCGACAACGGCAATATTCATCGGTACGGCAGTGGCGTCTTTAAAGATCAAGTCATGACGGTCACCAACAGCCCAGTTGTAGTTCTGATTCTCAATATCAACCTCCTCGACAAATGTGCCGTACATACGCATCTCCTTCAGGTCAAGGTTGGCAACGCCACAGTTCCACAGGGTAAACTCATTGAACATCTTTGTCCCGGCCGGAACCAAAATGCTGTAACGTTTCTTAACGACTTGTTTTTGACCGATGAGATCAGCACCAACTGTTGTGTTCTCCTCAATGAGGCTGCGGTATACAGGGTCAGCCTCACCTTGCTGGTCAAAGATACGCATCTCCATGAAGTTGAGGGCATTCAAGCCAAGAAGGTCAGAGTGCTCCTCAACGATGAATCCAACACGTACCGGGTTCAGCAGGTGGCCTGAACCGTCGTCAGTACCGAACGTCTCGTCGTTCATTGCACGAACACCAAGGATAATGTTGTTCTGAGCAACTGAGATGCCCTGTTGCGCGGTGGCATAGGTTGAGAATCGGCCGTCAAGTACATTTTGTGGGTTCTTGATGGCATCGGCAATCTGCAACAACTCACCGTCGGTAACACCGTGGGTGTCCATGCTCAAAGCATAGCGCTCATCTTCACCCTCAAAATTCTGAAGGATAAAGCCGTTACCGATTATGTTGCGTATCTCATCATCCTCAGCATCTGAGGTAGCACGGTGGTCTACAATATATGTCACTGTCTCCATGCAGTTGTGGTGAGTCTCGTCAGGCATTGAATACATTATTACATATTCGCCCTCCATGTCTATGTCAGACAGCGTACCGGTAACCGGGTCAAGGGTAGCCTGTGAACCCTCGGGAATACGCGGGTTGCCATTAATGTCGGTGGCAAAACTCCAGTTCAGGACAGGAGCCTCCTCGGTGTCCCATGTCGGTGTATAGCTGGTGATATCCTCATAATGCGTTCTTGAGGGTATCAGGTCGCCATTTTTGTCAAAATACTTGACAAGGGTCTTGTTCAAGAATATCTTTGACGGGATACCAATCTCACACTTGTGGGGAACAGTAACTGCAGGGGTGATTGAAGCATAGTAAACGTTGGTGGCACCTAAGTTTACAAGACCGTCATTGATGTCAAGGCGAAGACCCGAGAAGTCACACGGTGCAACCATTGAAACCATCTGGGCACCGTCAACACTTATGACTCCCAGTTGAAGAACAGTAGCAGTGAGAACTTGCTTGGTAGCATCCCAGCCAATTGACTTGATTGAGCCATCATCATTGCGAACCACATTTTTACGTGAATAGAACGTGATTGTATTACCGGTGCCAAGACCCAGGTTCAATACCTTTGTACTGCTCAGCTTGAAGTTGACACGTGAGCCGGCGGGGAAGATTTGCTCATAATCAGCGGGAGCATCTGCGCCCACGGCATCCAGTTTCACCTCAGCCCATCCCATACCCAGGGTGCCAAGGCTCAGCACGTTCGTAAGGTTCTCTGAGGCATCCTCATCGCCCACAAAGTTGCCACCGTTGGTGGTTTCAGCATTCACTACGCCACCAGCGATATGGGCCGGGGTAGAGTGGGAGAGGATATACAGCTCATAGTCTATACCCTCAGCCTTCTTTTGCTCATTAAAGGCTGCACGGCCCTTGCTGCCAAGGGTAATCTCGCTGTTGCCCTCAGAGCCTACAAAAGCATAATTTACCTTCAGCGCATCGCCCAACTCAAGTTTCAGACCGCCAGAGTTGAAGAGGCAAACCTCATCAAATACAACAGGGGAGACAGCCTTGAGGTCGTATGAACCGTTGTCTGAGTTGATTGACACAACCGACAGATCAACCCCCTTACCGCTTTTTGAGGCGGCGGGGACAATCGTCATCAACTGACCGTCACGATAGAATGCCAATGACAAGGCCTCAACAACAGACAGTGACAGAACCTTGGTTCCGGTACCTGAGGCTAAGTTAAAGCCGGCCTCGGTGCCACGGGCAAAATAATGCTTCTCATCACGCACCGACACCAGCGGGGCAGTGGCAAGTTTAACATTGACAACACCCACAAACTCGGCAGCAGAGTTAAGGTCTGAACTCATCATATTACCGAGATTGGTCTGGACATTGACAACACTGGCCAATGAACCACCGGCAACGTGGTTGATGTTGCAGTCAACACCGGTCAGGGCACGACGGTTGTCAAGGAAGATAAGCTCATGCTCGGTAGCCTCATCATTCCCGGGATTGGGAACATTAATGCCGGTGACATCCTTATATCCGGGATTATCATGCATAATAGGCTTATAGGAGTAACGCAACGGGTAGCGACCGTTAACCTCATTATCCAGAAGCTCATTATTGCTGGCAAATTCCTCCATAATCTCCTGGGCAGAACGGCTTACAACAGCCTTGCCGACCCACTGATTCTCAACGACTGACCCGTCAGCATTCTTTTTAGCGCTGACGTATAAGCGACCATTGAAAGTGCCGTCAGCAAAGACATACCTGTGTCCAAAATCCGTCTTGAAATCAAAAGTCAATTCAGTTCCCGGGCACTCTTCCTTGTTATCAACAGCATAATCTGAACTACTAATATTAACCTGAGAAGAGGAAACATGCAAAGTCGAACCGATTACAGGCATATTTGCAACTACAGCAAAAGCCTTGTCAGAGTTGCTACCTCCGGTCAAAGAAGGGATATTTACTACATAATCATAGTCATACTCATCGCGATCCTCATTAACCTCAAATTCAAGGAATGATTCCGGTTTAGTGAGAGAACTGTTATTAACAATGGCCAAGAAGAAAGGCGCAGGATCAACCGGGGTTAACAACGTAGTAAAGCTGTTGCCGGACGGGATAGCTGAAACTGACCCGACCATTTGAGCTTGGGTAACCCCCACACTCGTTGCCGGGATATTCACAGATACTCCATTGGAGATCTTAACCTCTTTAGTACTATGTCCTGAAGTGAAATCACCCTCACCGCTGATATTAATAAAATCGCCGGAATAAAGGTACACCCTGTCAAGAAGATAAGTCTCTCCATTCAAAGTGTACATCTCGTTGGACTCAGCGGTAGTGTAATTGTACAGGCCGGGAGTACCGGTCCTTGTTATCACCTTAAAAAAGACCGGAGCAGCTAAAGAAAAATCAGCAGTCTCACCGGCATTTTTGAAGATAAGCGTACCGGCCGTAGCCTCCGGGACACGATACACAACCGATGTTTGCCCGGCCTTGCGCTCGGCATCGGTAAATACATCAACAGTGCCGGCAACTAAATTCTCAACCGCCGGAGCCACTGAGTAATCATATCCACCATCAGGCGCATTATTATATAGCCTTGGGTAGACAGTTGAAACGACCCACATAGACCCCGCCTCTAAAGACAGACTCTTTGAACTCGCAAAGACAGAGTTTCCCCCGTCCTTTAATTCCTGATAGTCAGTAACCTGCAGAAAATCTGCGTTACCGGCCTCATCGCCGGTTCTTTGCTCAACCTTGTACAGATACAGCTTTTCAGCGCTGGCCTGCACACAAGAAACAAGCATAAGAACCACGGACAATCCCGTAAAAAATGCTCTTAACATACAGACATTTAAGTATTTAATAAATAAAAAATTCTCCTTTCAAAAAAGACGTGCAAAGGTACGAAAAACAAATAAAATTCCCAACACCAGAAAAAATAAAAAAAATTGCACAAATACTTGCACAATAAAAAAAACCATCATATCTTTGCACCGCAAAAGCCCAGGTGGCGGAATGGTAGACGCGCTCGTTTCAGGTGCGAGTGCTGCGAGGCGTGCAGGTTCGAGTCCTGTTCTGGGCACTCAGCAAAATTGCAAGTGATTGAATTCTAATCGCTTGCAATTTTTACTTTCAACCCGTGTCAACGCGATGTCAACCAACCTCGCGCCAACACTACATTTCAACTGAACATTTATATGGGGTCAATGTAAAAAACCGGTTGAAATGTTAAATATATGGGCATTGATGAT
>CAYMNF010000020.1:0-30578 GCA_964391735.1 uncultured Bacteroides sp.
TCTTGAGGTTGACGGCGATGACGGCATCCCATTGTGCCTCGGTCATGCGCATCATCAGTGAGTCTTTGGTAATACCGGCATTGTTCACAAGGATGTCAATGCGGCCAAAATCCTTCACCACCTCCTCAACTGTCTCGGCGGTCTGTGCAAAATCGGCGGCGTTTGAGGCGTATCCCTTGCACTGAACACCAAGTGCCTCAATCTCCTCCTGTGTCTTTTTCCCGTTCTCATCAATCACCAGGTCGGTGAAAGCAATGTTAGCACCTTCGCGGGCAAAACGCAGTGCCAAAGCCTTGCCGATACCGCGGGCAGCACCGGTGATCAAAGCTGTTTTTCCTTCAAGAAGTTTCATTTTTTATACTTGATTTTGTCAGAAATATCTTTCTAAAAACCTTTCATTGGCCTTTGTATCGGCAAAGTTAAACAAAAGAGTTAAGATATTCAAACGCATAATAAACAACAAAGGCTGCATCAGTTTATTTTGACACAGCCTCTTGATTTAGTGGCGAGGGCAGGACTCGAACCTGCGACCTTTGGGTTATGAGCCCAACGAGCTACCACTGCTCCACCTCGCGATGTTTTGCGCTGCAAAGGTAAGGCGTTTATTAGGCTATGTCAACCCCTAACGCGTTAATTAGTGTTAAGGAGGGTTTTAAAGCTCTATGCTCCAACCCTTTAGTCCAGTCCGCGAATGACATCCTCCAAGGACTCTTCCGGGGACAACCCCATTCGCTCACGCAAGCGGTGTCGTTTGGACTTTAGGCTGCCGGGAGTCATCATCAGCATCCGGGCTATTTGCTTCATGCCCGGGCCGGCCTTTATGTACACAGCCAATTGGATATCCCCCTCGGTCAGAGACGGGTACCGTTGTTTTAAGTGTTTGGCGAAATCAGGGCTTACGCTTTCAAAAACCCTCTGAAATTGCTCCCACTCCTTTTTCCCACTCTCGTGCATCCGTATCATTGAGGTTATCTCAGACATGTTGGCCTGTGATAGGTCCCCGCGACTATGCAACTTTTCTATATCCTCCTTCACCGCCCTCAGCACATTATCTTTCTCGGTCATTATCAGGGAAGTGGAAATAATCTTTCTTCGCTCTTTCTCCACTTCAAGCTGCAGGGTTGCCTGCTTCAATTCCGCCTCACGGGCACGAATCTTCTCACGATTGATACGCAGGCGCAATAGCAGGAATATTGTGCCTGAAACGATTATGAACAACGCACCCACAATAGCCAACCACAGCTTGCGGCTTGCCTCACGCCGCTCATTTTCCAAACGCCTTTGGAAATACTCAGCCTTCAGCCGTGCCTCATTGATCTTTGCTTTGTCCCTGGCATTTTGGAAGATGCTGTCAGCTTCAACACTTAGCTTGAGGTAAGTCAGGGCGCTGTCATACGCCATCACACCGGCACACCGGTCACTGTTAAGACGAAGGCAATACGCCGCCACATCCATCCCAATTGGATTGCCGGTTTCCTTCCCCTCCTTCAAAACGCGTTTTGCCACCTCAATGTCCGGCCTCGCCAAAGCCTCGGCCTCATCACGGCAACCATCTAAAAGTTTGTTTTCAGCCAGATACTCCCTGAACCGCATTAGCTCCTTCTGCCGTTGCGGGGAGTTTTTCATCATGTCAATCCCCTCACGCAGCGCAGTAGTATCCCCTACAGCGCCAAGGTTTATTAAGAGTTTGGAATAGACAAACTCATTGGTAAAAGTGACGTGGGCTTTTTTAAGGCTATCCAAGACCGCCCTGGACGAATCGGGCAGGCCCATAGCCTTGAGAATCAGTGCACGGTTTATCTGCGTAATGTTATACCGGGTTTTCAGCCCTAACCCCCAATATAGGTCAGCCGCCTGTTGGCACAGTGAAAGGGCATCCCGGTAGCCGGTTTCACCAAGTTGCAGATATATCAGGGACAAAACGTTAGCAGTATTAGCCCACATCAGGCTGTCAGCCGTTGTCTTGAAATACTGCAGGGCCGCACCTGCATCACTCATATACTCAATCAGGTCACGGGTGCTCTGTCTTCCCCGCACCACTTTTAACCGTGCATAGTCGTATGGGTATTTCACCGTATCCATCATAGCCAACGCAAGGTCCCGATAACTCCCGGCGCTGTCAAACATATCCTTGCGGCTAAACTGCAAAGCTTTCCAATAATAAAACCGTGCCTTTAGCTGTTTATTATCAGGAAGAGTGCTACATCTATCTTCCAATTCGGCCGTAAGGCGCGGCATCTGAGAATCGGCGGGATTGTCAAACGCATACCACCTGTCCATCAACTCGATGATTGAGTCGGCCCGGGGGTCTATCGGCTCCCAACGCCACAGCCGAATGTCCTCCGTACGGTTGCAACCGAGACACAGGCATAATAGCAAAAGGAGGCAGGATGGCAATAAACGCATGGTGCAAATTTACACGCAAAAAGCCTAAAAACCATAATTTTGCGAGGGTGCTACCCTATTGCTACCCCAAGTTTTTTGCACCGCAGGTTGGTGCCTCAATAATTTTACGGCACAAACCTAATAGTTAGATTTATGAAAAGTTTTTTCTTTACCTTACTGATTTCAGCAACGACACTGTTTGCGGCGGGTACGGGTCTACCGTCGGCGCACTTGCTTTTAAGACACAATCCTGAGAGACAATCCGGGGGTACACGCGTCCGTGAGATTGAAAACTTCTACCCTCAAAAAGCCACCCCTGCCTCACGCGGCGGCGTGGAGCCGGAGAGGCCTGAGGGGGCTGTGGACATCAAGTGTACCCTTCAGTTCAATCCCGAGAAATATGAGCCCTTTTCAGTCATGGCCTACAATAAGACATCTGATGCCGAAAAGCTATACAGTGAGACCAGTAATACCGTCACCTTGACCTTGCAGCCGGGAAAATATGACTTTATGGCATCCTTTCTCAAGAAGAATCCCACCCCCGTTAGCCAATGGGGTAACACCGACAACTTTATCCTTGTTATTGTTGAGAATGTAGAGGTAAGTGAGGGGAAGGAGGTCATATTTGACGCTTCCCGGTCGCAGAACAGACTGCGCTTTTCCCCCATCGGACCCGATGGCGAGCTATTGACACTTGACCATAGACTGCTTACTGACCTTCAGACAGAGGAAACCCAAACTTTGACCGAAGGGAATATTGACGAAATCCAGGCATACATCAATGTCTGGCACCAAGAGTATGGGTTGATATGGCAGATGTTTACCGATATGGCATATAACTATTCAGCTGAAACACCTGACGGGGGATTCTATGAGGGTGCTTCAGCTCTTGACCTGTTCGTCAACAACGTCAGCGACAAGTACAGATTCTCAGAGTGCCAGGCGTTGGCGGGCAAAAACAACCGTACAAACTTGGTTGCCCTATGGGCGGAAGGATGCAAGGATCAGACTGTATCAAACGACCCGAAACACTTTCACACCTTTGAGCCAACCTTTGTGCGCTCGCCGCTTTCCGACCAAAACTATGAAACCGGCCTCGCCGTCTGGCCTAAATTTGGTGTAACAGCTGAACAAGGCCGATATTCATCCATTAACATCTCTCGGTTTGACGACAAGCTTGACAAACTTGATGTGTGTATACCCCACGGTGGCGACAGCCAATTTACTGACCTCATATATACCTTTGATTATTATCAGACTGAGAGTGCCTTTGAAAAAATGTGGTCACCTTTATTCATGGAACAGGATGGCCGTCTTATTTCAAAATTCAAAAGCGTGTTGACAGAAAACATTCTCATAGGGCCCGACCTCAGGGGAGATTATCTGGCACCCGGTGCCAAAGGTGTAGAGTATGACGCATCCTTATCAAAACCTCAATTTGGCGGGAATACACCCGTGTGCAACTTTACTATTTATGAAATGCGCCGGCCGGGAGCCCCTGAACCGGATCCCAGTGTTTTCCACTTTTATCTTGGGCGTGCCGGAGAGGTTCGGGATATTGATCGATTTAACTCGACCCTTATTCTTGACATTGACGGCAAGGAGGTGGCATCCTCATTGGAAGATGTGTGGGAATGGGCCTACAATTGCGGATACGAGGGTATGACCCGGGCCAAGCACCACTTCCACCTTGAGAACAGCAATGTGATTGTTGACGGCCTTCCCGGGGTTAACATCACTGATGTAACTTTTGACAAAGGGAACACTGACTGTTGGCCCCCTGAACTGCGTATGGTCAACTTCAAGGATAACAACGGCCTGCTGACGGACCGTTTCGCACGTGGCTCCGACGGTAACCTCGGCATGTATGGGGGAGACTTCAACATGCGCGGGGTGGATGAGCTGCGCGAAAACGGCTGGAGTATGATTTATTGGACATACGCCCCGGCAGACTGGAAAGTGGAATATGCGCCGTACGGCGACGATTCCTTCTCGCCATTAGAGGTTGACGAGCGTCCCGAATACTTCATGTTCCCGGCATTTGGTGCTTTTATGCAGGCGAATCTGGAGCAGGTAACACGCAAAAGCCCCACCGGCTGGTTTGATCTGAGGGTTACCTTGACTGACGCTGCCGGCAACACACAATCTCAGCTAATCTCGCCGGCCTTCAAGATTGAGGCAAACGTCGGCCTTTCTACCCCTGATGTCGCACCCGAATTCTCTGTAACCGTTGACGGCAACAACATTGTCTGTCCTGTCGGCGCAGTTGTCTACAACCTTGCCGGCCAACGTGTGGCAACAACCAATCTACCCGCCGGGGTTTACCTTGTCACCTATTCAGGCCTTACCACCAAAGTTATTGTAAGATAAAACCTATCCCCGAACATACATCGCACCCCAAAGTTTGTTGCAAACTTTGGGGTGCTGTTATTATTGAGTCGGTTGAAATCAGTATTGCTCGGCAGCGTTGGGGAAATCGCCGGTTTTTACATCGTCAACATAGCGACCGACACCCTCCAAGACTACCCCGGCGACATCGGCGTACCGACGCAAAAAACGGGGTGAGAAGCCCTTATTGATTCCCAACATATCATGCATCACCAGAATCTGCCCGTCACATGCACTGCCGGCCCCGATGCCTATTGTGGGTATCTCAAGCGAGTTGCTTACCTTAGCTGCCAACTCGGCCGGAATCTTCTCTAACACAACGGCAAAACAGCCCAACTCCTGAAGTATCAGCGCATCCTCCATCAGTTTGTCAGCTTCAGCTTCCTCGCGGGCACGTACGTTGTAACTGCCAAACTTATTGATGGACTGGGGTGTAAGACCTAAGTGACCGCACACAGGGATGCCGGCTGATAGGATGCGCTCAACAGACTCACGTATCTCGCAACCGCCCTCAAGTTTCACTGCCTCGGCATTGCTCTCCTTCATTATGCGCACAGCACTCTGCAACGCCTGCTTTGAGTTGCCCTGATATGACCCGAACGGCATGTCACACACCACCAAAGCACGCTCGGCGCCCTTTGTGACGCTTGTGGCCATGAAAATCATCTGCTCAAGGGTGACAGGCAGCGTGGTAGTGTTACCCATCATAACATTGCTGGCAGAGTCGCCCACAAGAATCATATCCACCCCGGCGGCATCAATCAAGCGGGCCATTGAATAATCGTACGCCGTCAGACAGGCTATTTTTTCACCCCGCTGCTTCATCTCGATGAGGCGGCGGGTTGTCACTTTGCGACGGCTCTCAGTGTATGTCGACATTTTTGATTTAAATTTTCAAATTTCGGGGCAAAATTAGTAACTTTGACAAAATTTTACAATCACTCCCCCCAAATGTCACAAAGCAAAACCGCCAAGGGAAATCCCGGACAAACAGTGCTGATAACCAGGTTCTCAGCCATTGGGGATGTGGCTATGACAATACCGGTTGTGTACAGCGTCTGTCGCTCAAATCCACAGATGCGGTTCGTTATGGTGACACGACCCTCGATGGCCACGATGATGATTAACCGCCCTGAGAATCTTGAGGTTGAGGGTATCAATCTCAAGGAGTATGCCGGGGTGCAAGGGATTTGGCGACTCTTCAAGTATCTGTATGCCAAATATCAGTTCAGCGCGTATGCCGACTTGCATAACGTCTTACGCACACGCTTGTTGGAGCTATTTTGCCGCCTGAAGGGTATTAAGGTCGCCCGGTTGAACAAAGAGCGCAGTCACCGTCGAGCTCTGACGCGAAAGACTCGCAAGGTTATGCTGCCGATGACCTCACAACGGGCTCGCTACCGTGCTGTGTTCTTTGAGTTGGGCCTGGGGGTGGATGACCGGTTTACCTCACTGTTTGGCTCGGAAAAGGCCGATCCTGACAGTTTTGCTGCCATAACAACACCAAAGCTGCCCGGGGAAAGGTGGATAGGGATTGCACCCTTTGCCGCCCACCGCGGAAAGATTTACCCGCCCGAGAAGATGCTGAACGTGGCTAAAGCCCTGGGGGCCGACCCGCGTAACCGCCTGTTTCTGTTTGGCGGTGGCGGGGATGAGCAGAAGATACTTGAGGGATGGGCTGACAAAATTGAGGGGGCTTGCTCACTTGCCGGGAAAAAGTTCGGCTTCCCCACCGAGTTGGCGTTGCAGTCTCATCTTGATGTAATGATATCAATGGACTCTGCCAACATGCACCTTGCCTCCCTGGTGGGTGTGCCGGTGGTATCGATATGGGGTGCCACTCACCCCTATTGCGGCTTCAAAGGGTTCCACCAGAGTGATGCCAACACAATACAACTTGCACTTACATGCCGCCCGTGCTCGGTATTTGGCAACAAGCCATGTCACCGCGGGGATTATCATTGCCTGGCAGGGATAGCCCCGGCATTGATTGTTGACCGTGTGAATGCAATTATTGACAACAACGAAAAGTCAAGAACTGAAGTGTCATGAATCAGGAGGATTTTGACATACGCAATGCCGCCGAGTCAGTGCCCGGTACCGACCGCGACGCCGAAAAGGCTTTGCGACCGACCACCTTTGACACATTCACCGGGCAAGAAAAGATTCTTGAGAATCTGAAAGTATTTGTTGCGGCGGCGCGGCTACGCGGCGAGTCTTTGGACCACGTACTTTTGCACGGCCCCCCGGGGTTGGGCAAGACAACCCTGTCAGGAATCATTGCAAATGAGTTAGGGGTAGGCCTAAAAGTAACCTCGGGACCGGTGCTTGACAAGCCCGGGGACCTGGCGGGGATACTGACGTCGCTTGAGGAGAATGATGTCCTTTTCATTGACGAGATTCACCGGCTCAGCCCGGTTGTGGAGGAGTACCTTTACTCGGCAATGGAAGATTACCGTATTGACATTATGATTGACAAGGGGCCGGGTGCCCGGTCGGTACAGCTGACGCTTGCCCCCTTCACCCTTGTCGGGGCCACGACCCGTTCGGGCCTGCTTACCTCCCCCCTGCGTGCTCGTTTCGGCATAAACCTGCACCTTGAGTATTATGACCACGACGTGCTGCAACAGATCATCCGGCGGTCTGCGGCGTTGCTGAGGGTGCGGATATCTCCCGAGGCTGAGCATGAGATAGCCCTGCGCAGCCGTGGCACCCCACGCATTGCCAATGCCCTGTTGCGCCGCATGCGTGACTTTGCCCAGGTCAAAGGGTCGGGGGCTATTGATGAGGCCATTGCACGTTTTGGCCTCGAGGCCCTGAATATTGACCGATACGGTCTTGATGAAATAGACCACAAGATTCTTTCAACCATAATTGACAAATTCAATGGCGGCCCGGTTGGGCTTACTACCATTGCCACAGCCCTTGGCGAGGATGCCGGGACTATTGAGGAGGTGTATGAGCCCTTCCTGATTAAGGAGGGATTTATACAACGCACACCCCGCGGGCGTGTGGTAACACCCTTGGCATGGCGACACCTTGGTAAGACGCCACCCCTGGCCGGGTTGTTTGGCAACGAGTTGTAGAAATGAAACTAAGTGCTATTCTTAACAAGATATTCCCGCCACAGCTGTGGGGTGGCAGCAAGGGCCTTTTATGGGGCCTGACGTTTTTAACCCTGCTGTGGTTCAACACCGAGTGGTGTATAGAGTCCTCCTTCAACGGATTCTCGACACGCGAATTTTGGTTTTATAATCTTTTTGCGGCCACCCTCCTTGCCATGCCCGTTATGCTGTGGGGTGCGCGGAAATGGCAGGCGGTCATCATCACCGTGCTGTCGTTGTTGGGGGTTGCCAACCTAATGTACTCCCGCACATACTTCTCGGCCATACCGGCACGCAGTTACCTGTTGGCCGGTAATATGACCGACTACACTGCATCGGCCATGAATACACTGCAGTGGTATGATGTGGGGTTTCTGCTGATTGTGGGGTTAGCTTGGTGGATTGCGCTGAGACGTAATACCCCGGCCCCCAAGGGTACAAAGTTACCATACCTTTTCTACCTTCTTGTTTTATCTCTTTTCTCCTGGGGTTGGGAAACATTGTCAGGAGGATATGTCCGAGCTTACCGGGAGAAAGCCGACTACAAATACTACAGTCAGCGTGTACCGATGTATACCGTCTTCGGTTGGTTAGCCTACGACATGTTGTCAACACAAACACAGATTACAGCCGGCGAAAAACAGGCGGTGCAGAATTGGCTTTCAGAACATAAGAGGCTTTTCCCGCCGATGCCCGTTGACAGCACCACGAGGTACCCGAAAAGTGTGGTGTTGGTTTATGTGGAATCACTTGAGAGTTGGCCTATTGGTCTGAAGATTGAGGGTAAGGAACTCACTCCTAACCTAAACCGTATAGTCGGTGACAGCACGGCAACGTTTATCCCAAAGGTAGTTACCCAGGTTGGTCCGGGCCGGTCAATTGATACCCAGTTGCTTGAGAATTGCGGTTTGCTGCCTTTAAGCACAATAGTCTGGTCCAACAGTTGTCCTCAGAACAAATTTTACAGCGTAAATCAGGCCCTGACAAAGAAGAACGGAGCCGAGAGTTGGTACCTCACTACCGCCAAACCGAGTAACTGGAATCAAGGTGCTACCTCAAAGGCTTTGGGCTACACTTATCAATATTTCAAAAAAGATTGGAAGCCGGGGCCGACTTTTGGGGCAAACCATAAGCGCCTGGGAGACAAGCCCCTTGTGGAGCAAACCGTGGAGATGATGAAAAATGGTCAGCTGTTGCCGGTTGGCAAACCGGGGTTTGTTCACCTCATCACCATGACCAGCCACCACCCGTTTATGCTGCCACCCGAGTTTGACGACTTGAAACTGAAACAGAAATATCCTGAATTGCTGAAAGGTTATCTTGAGACAGTCCATTATACCGATGCGGCTATCGGAACCTTAGTTGAGTACCTGCGCAGCCGGGATGACTTTGAGGATATCTTGGTGGTGATAACCGGCGATCATGAAGGGTTGGCGAACTCACGGGCCCAACTTGCCGAGGAATTCCCGTTTGTGTCAAATGAGAGGCTCACACCCTGGATAGCTCTCAACTCACCCTTTCCCGGCACAATTGACCGATATGTGGGACAAGTTGATATATATACCACCTTCCTGCAACTGTTGGGGCTTAACGACTATGAGTGGCAAGGCATGGGGGTGTCGGCTTTGAATCCCCGGCACCCGGGGGTTGTGATAACCGAACAGGGTACTTACGGGGATATAAAAGCCCTTCCCAAGGAGGTTGCCGACCATTTGCAACAAACCAAAGAAATATCTGAACTGATTGTTCGCCACGACCTGCTCAAGAAGTAAGTTGTTTAGATAAAGCTCCCACGATGGTTATCTGTAAAAAAGTCTATTTAAGGGAAATGCCCGTGTGGGGAATGAGTATATGCACCTTTCTTGTCTTTTTTATATTCGACATACTTTGTGGCATTGAGACGCAATACTTCGGGTATATTTTCACGCTGAGGTCAACTTGGGCCTTTCTCTTGTTCTTCACGCTTCTCTTTTCCATGCCGGCCCTGGTGTGGAACCTGCGTAAGACTCAGGCTGCGATAATAACTCTTTTGGCCCTGTGGATGTGGGCTGCACTAATTTACTTCCGCCAATTCCACACCATAATTCCTTTGTCTGCCTACTCTCAGGTTTTTGCTGCTACGGCCAACTATGGCAACAATATAGCAGCGTTGATGAGATGGGTGGACCTTCTGTTTTTGATTCCCGTAATAGTCGCATGGTACTTGGCCGGGTTGTGGAAGGGAAGTTTTCGGCCGCGCCGCATTTTATATTTTTCTTTGCTCGGCTTGACATTTATACTGAGTTGGGGTGTTTCGCTTGCCGAGTATGGATTTGAGGGGACCTTCCGCGCAATAGGATACAGGCATTATGAGATACGACCTGCCCAATTCACCCCGGCCGGGTTACTGATTCATCAGGCCATTACACGCTTGATGCCCATTTCTGGGCAGGATACTGAACTCTACAACAGATGGCAAGAGGAACATAGAAATCTCTTTCCGCAACATTCTGTCGGGGTTAATAACCGTGATAAGGTTATAATCCTACTGGTGGAATCGTTAGACAGCTGGGTTGTAAAGGCCGAGGTTGAAGGGCAGAAAGTAATGCCATTCCTGAACAGTCTCACGGATGACAGCACTGCCCTATACGTACCGAAGGTTGTGGGCCAGACCCGCGACGGAGAGTCAAGTGACGGTCAGTATATCCTTTTAACCGGCACTCTACCGCTAAGTTCGGGGGCAATTTCGCTTGAACACCCCGATGCCATTGACTACTCACTTGCAAAAGCTTTTGCCGAGCAGTACAAAACCTCTCCCCGCTACTATGATTGTAGCCCCCGCCAGACATGGAACAAAGAGGTCACTATCCCGGGATTTGGTTTTAACGAGATCCTTTTTAAGGAGGATTTCCCGAGTGTGACGGGTGATGAAGCAGAAGTGAGATTGCGCGATGGCAAGATGATTTCTTACATTATAGATGAGATGCAGCGCAATCCCTATTTTGGTGCCGACAAGCCATGGTTTGTTGAGTTGGTTACGGCATCCTCTCACTATGATTACATCCTTCCACCGGGTGAGGTCTCCTCTTTGAACTTAAAAGAAAAGTATCCTGATATCCTTGAACGATACATGAAGGTGATGCGCTATGTCGATGACAATATTGCTCGATTAGTCCAATATATCCAAAGCCGTCCTGACAGCGAACGCATCTCGATAGTAATAACTGCCGACCACCCTGCTCCTTCAATCTCAAAGCACATATCTGCCGGTGAGGGTTCTGAGCCCCTAATCCCGCTTTTGGTATTGAACAGCCCAAAACCCGGCATTTACGAGGGATATGCCGCACAATCAGACATCTACCCTACCCTGCTTGACCTTTTTTGCCCTCGGTACCCGAATCGGGGATTGGGAGTAAGTATCTTTAACCCTGCCCACCCGGGAATGGCAGCCGGGAGTGACGGCAAGGTATACGGTAACGGAGCACAAGAAATGTCCCGACACCTGCAGGATGCATTTACAGTTTCAGACCTCATTTTGCGCTATGACCTCCCTGTTAAGAAGTAAATCATATATAGGCTCGATATTAGCGCCACTGCTTGCCCTGCTGCTGTTTGATTATCTGTGGGGGTGTACTCATTTATTTCATTTTCGGCACCTTTTCGTCACTTATACCTTCGCGCTATTTTATGGGGTTGTACTTGCCATGCCGGTGTTGGTGTGGAATGCGCGCCGGGTGCAGGCGGTTGTGGTAACGTTGCTCTGCATCTGGCTTGAAGCTCAGTTGCTATATGGCCGACAGTTCTTCACAGCAATACCGACGTCAGCCTACGGTGAGATTTTTACTGTGGTGAACGGGCTTGAATCCTCTGTATTGGGGCTGCTCTCGTGGCGTGATCTGCTGCTATTGGTTCCTATATTAATGGCCTGGGGTGGGTGTTATGGCACAATGCCGTCATTCCCCGCAAAGCGGCAACGACTGGTATACTGCGCACTGTTAGCGGGCAGTTGGGCCGGCAGTTGGGGAACGGTGATATATGATGGCGGTATTGAAAAATCAATGGAGTTCTACTCCTACAATCTTACATCCCAAAGGGTTGCCACCTACACCCCATTCACCATGTTGTGGTATGACGTAAAGCTGAAATTCACACCCCTTGACGATGCCGCCAAGCAACAGATTTCCAATTGGTGGACGGACCACGAAAAACTTTTCGGCGACTCTCACCTCACGGTTGAAAATGCCCCTGATAAGGTGGTGCTGATAATGGTAGAGTCCCTTGAAAGTTGGTTGATTGGCCTGGAGGTTGCAGGGCAACCGGTGATGCCAACCCTCAGCCGATTAGCCTCCGACTCGACCTCACTGTATATTCCCAACGTTGTATGCCAAGTTTTGGCCGGCCATTCGTCTGACTCCCAACTGCTTGTGCTTGGTGGCATGCTTCCGATGTCCTCGGGAGCATGGGCTATCGAGAAGCCGCAAAGCCTGAAGTCTGCATTGCCTCTGGCATTCACCGAGGCACATCCCGATGCCTCAACAGCATACTTTGCCGCAGTAAACGGGCGCAATTGGAATCAAGCTGCCTACGCAAAAATTATGGGATTCAAAACAGGCTTCTTCCGCCCGGACTATCCCTCCGGCATAAAGGCCCGCATGCCGGGGGACAGGTTGGATGATGTCACCATGTCGCAATTTGTCGGGCACTTCCTCAATACCGATAAGGCTTTTGGTGTGGACAAGGAATTTTTTGTTCAACAGGTAACCATCTCCCTGCACAGCGACTTTGAGTTGCCCGAGGGGGTAAAGCCTGAGTTATTACTGAAAGACAATTACGACCGCACCATGCTCGGTTACCTGCAATGTGCCCGCTTCACCGATACCGGCATCAAGGTTTTATTGGATAGCTTGTCAAAACGCAGCGACTTCAATGACATTACTATAATAATCACCGGGGACCACACGGGGATTCTGCATCGACGCAATGAGATACGCGCACGCCACCCTTGGGTCACTACCGCACCGACAGTTCCCATGGTGGTAGTCCACAGTCCCTTGCGAGGAAAAGTGGATAAGTATATAGGACAGGTTGACTTATACCCTACTTTGCTTGACATTATGGGACTGGACCGCTATCGTTGGCGGGGCATGGGCATAAGCATCTTTAACCCCCGACACCCCGGTGTGGGATACAGTTTAATGGAAGGGCAATTCGGTGACCCCTCTGTCCCTGACAGTGTTTTGAAGCACCTAAAGGAGGGATATACCGTAGCCCAAAATACTTTGTACTATGATCTCATGCAATAACAACCATATCAGCAGGGGTTTGAGCCATATATGGTCATCATTTGTAAGGATGATTAGAACCATACCGATTGTTTCAATTATTTCACCCCTGCTCGCTCTGCTGATATTTGATTATTTGTGGGGTTGCGACCATGGTTTCCAGTTTTTCAGGCTTTTGGTGACGTATGCCTTTGCGCTGTTCTTTGGCATGGTGCTGGCGATGCCAGCTTTTGTGTGGAATGCGCGTAAGGCCCAGGCAATCGTGGTGACAGTGCTTTGCGTATGGCTTGAGGCGCAGCTGCTTTACGGCCGTCAATTTTTCAATGCAATCCCGCCGTCGGCCTACGCTGAGGCTTTCACCGTGGCAAAGGGGTTCGGGTCGGCGATTATCGCTTTGTTGTCTTGGTGGGATTTGCTGTTGTTGATTCCGGTATTATTGGCGTGGGGAGTGACCCTTCTGAAACCCGTACCAAAGGCCGGGACATTTCAGCGCCTGTTATATGTTGCCGCGCTGATCGCAACCTGGCTCGTGAGCTGGGGTCACGTAATGTATGCCGGCGGATTGGAAAAGTGTATGCGCAACTGCGCCTATTCTTTGTCAGCGCAAAAGGTATCGATTTACACCCCTTTCTCAGTACTTTGGAATGATTTGGCCCTGAAGTTCCGACCCTTGGACAAGGATTCAAGACAACAGATTACCGATTGGTGGAAAGAACACGAAAGGCTTTTCGGCAACGACAAATTCCCTGTCGAGAAACCGCCCACAAAGGTTGTCCTTGTAATGGTGGAATCACTTGAAAGCTGGTTGGTCGGCCTGGAGGTTGAGGGACAAACAGTGATGCCTACCCTCACGGCAATGGCCAATGACACAGCCTCGCTGTACATACCCAATGTGGTTTGCCAGGTGTTGGGAGGACACTCATCAGACGCCCAGCTTCTGGACCTGGGGGGTATGTTGCCGCTTGTTACCGGCACGTGGGCTCTTGAGAAACACCGCAACCTTAAGTATTCTCTTCCACAGGCTTTTACCGAGGCTCATCCCGGGGCCTCAACAGCATATTTCGCCACTGACGCTGCCCGCAACTGGAATCAAGGGGGATATGCCCCTTACATGGGTTTCCAAACCAATTATTTCCGCGAGGATTATCCCGAGAATATTGAAGCGCGGATGACCGAGAACCGTCTTGACGACATTGCATTGGCTCAGTTTGTGGGTGGTTTCCTTAACACTGACAAAGCGGTCGGGCCTGATAGGCAATTCCTGGTTCAAGAGGTTACAATATCCTTGCACAGTATGTTTCAGCTACCCAAAGGGGTCAACGCATCCTTAAAGCTTGATGGCTCATACGATGATACCATGCGCGGTTATCTGCTCTGCGCACGCTATACCGATGAGGGGCTGAAGATTTTGCTTGACAGCCTGGCATCACGTCCTGACTTCAATGACATTGCCGTGATTGTGACGGGAGACCATGTGGGCATCGGGTATCGGCGCCAGGAAATTCGCTCTCGCCACGGGTGGGTAACTGAGGCTCCCACAGTGCCACTGGTTGTGTTCCACAGCCCGGTGCAAGGAAAAATCAATAAGTACATTGGCCAGGTTGACCTGTATCCGACCCTTCTGGATATCCTCGGGCTAAAGGATTATAAATGGCGCGGAATGGGAGTCAGTGCCCTTAACCCCCGACACCCGGGGGTAGGATATAATCTGATGGAAGGCCCCTTCGGTAATCCTGCCGCTCCAAGAGAGGTGCTCACGCACCTGAAAGGCGGGTTTATGGTATCGCATAATACACTCTATTATGACCTCATGCAATAACACCATAAAATCATTGCTCCTGTATGGGTTGCCGGTATGGGCCCTTTTCATCTGGTTTGATGTTGAATGGTGCCTGATGACAACCTTCACGGCCTTCTCAAAACCGGGGTTATATATTTTCTCCTTGTTGTGGGCATGGATTTTGGCGTGGCCCGGGCTCGCCAAAGGGGCTCCCCGCCTGCAGGCTGTCATCAACACTTTGCTGGCATTGTTGTTATTGAGCAACTTGATGTATTACCGCACATACTTCAAAGCCATTCCGGTTGGCAGTTATCTGCTTGTAGGTAATTTAGGGGACTTTACATCAAGCGTGTATGACTCGGTCCGCTGGGCTGATTTAGGCCTGTTGGTCATAGTTGCGTGGTCATGGATTGTGGCGTTCAGACATAAAGTCACGCACCTCTCCAAGCGAACTTATATCCTCACAGGGATGATTCTGTTGGCCCTTTCGGTAGGTTGGATTCTGATCCTTGGCGGGTGGAAAAACGCCTGGAAGAATATGGAAAAGGCAAATGTCTATGCCTGTCGTGTCCCCGTCTTTACGGTCCCGGGGTGGCTGATACATGATGCCATGACCGGCCGCGAGCCGTTGACTGCTGAGAACCTTACCACCCTGAAAGAATGGTGGGCCGAACATCCCCGACCCCAGGGGTTGCCTGCCGGCATCCAACCCCGCAAATCTATGGTAATCGTTTTTTGCGAGTCGCTTGAAAGTTGGCCGGTCGGGTTAAAGGTTGAGGGAAAAGAGGTGATGCCTTTTCTTAACCGAATGGTAGCTGACACCGTGCATAATTTCTATGCCCCGAAGGTTGTCTCGCAGGTCGGCGACGGACGCTCAATTGACGCCCAGCTACTACTCAATGCCGGCCTGCGTCCACGCCTGAGCGGGGTCTTTGCTTACGATAACGCTGACAATGATTACCTGACCCTGAACCGTGCAATTGGCGGCAAGAGTTATTTACTGAGCGTTGACAAACCATCAACATGGAACCAGCAAGGTGTTGCCCGGGCTTTTGGGATTGATACCATGCTGGTAAGAGATGCCTGGCGGAATGACGAGCCGGTGGGATCGCGCAAAAAGACCGGTGACCGTTCTTTTATGCGCCAGACCACCGAGAAGATGCATCGTGGCGAGATATTCCCCATTGGCGAGGAAGCATACATTCAACTGGTAACGTACTCAGGCCACCAACCCTGGGAGTTGCCACAGAATCTTGATGAACTGGCCCTTAAGGGTGACTACATGCCTGAGATCAAACGGTATCTTTCCACCGCGAATTATACCGACCGAGCCTTGCAGATCCTTGTTGAGTACATAATGAGCCGCCCTGACAGCAAAGATATAATGATTGTCATCACCGGCGACCATGAGGGGCTGGCGCAATATCGTGCCGAGGCATCAAAACGCCACAGTTGGGTGGCATCCGCCCCGCTTGTCCCTTTCATAGTAATAAATTCTCCCGTAGGAGGTAAATTTACGGGGTACGCCGGTCAAACAGACATATACCCCACCCTGTTGGATATGTTAGGAAAAAACAGCTACCCGTGGACCGGTGTGGGGATTTCTATGCTCTCTGATGCGCATCCAAGGGCTGCCACCGGGTCTGACGGTCAACTTTATGCCCCACGCGATTGTTCTAATTTTGCCATACTGCAGCAAAACCTGAACTATGCACGTAAGGCTTCAGACCTCATCCTTAATCATAACCTGCTTCAACAACTAATCAAATGAAAATATTCTGCAGCAATCTCAATGAGTATATCCCCTTCACCGGCGGGGAGACCCTGCTTGACATCTATAACCGACTGAGTGACCGTATACCTTTTACCCCTATTTGTGCACGCGTCAATAATCGCACCGAGGATTTGCGCTACCCACTGTTTGCGCCCAAACAGGTTGAGTTCCTTGCCGACGAGAGTGCATCGGGCCGACGGGTTTATGTGCGTTCACTGTGTATGATGCTATATAAAGCGGTCTGTGATCTTTACCCCGGCACGCGTTTGCGCATTGAACACTCGATTGCCAAAGGATATTTTTGCCGGTTGTTCAAAGGCAAAAAGGTTGACCCGGACACCGTTGAAGCCCTCAAGGCTCAGATGCACCTTATCAGCGCCGCCGACATGCCCTTTGTTCGGCATACAAAGCTGACGCCTGACGTAAAAGAGATTTTCAAGTCCGAAGGCCTCAATGACAAAGTGCGCCTGCTGTCTACCACTCATGAGGTCTATACAAATTACTATTCATTGGGTGAGGTGTGCGACTCCTATTACGGCTGCCTTGCGCCCTCAACCGGGTACATGAACGTCTTTGACCTTATACCCTACAAAAACGGATTCCTGCTGATGGGACCCCATGACAAGATGCCTGAGGTCCCCGCTGTACCCATTGAGCAGAATAAGCTCTTTGATGCCTTTACCCGACACCTTGACTTCAACAAAATTATAGGCGTTCGCAATGTGGGCGAGCTCAACCTGAGTGTTGAAAGGGGCGAAAGCAAGACCCTGATAAACGTGGCCGAGGCCCTGCATGTAAAATACATTACCAAGATAGCCGATGAGATTGCCGAGAGATATGAGCAAGGAGGTGCCCGCATAGTTTTGGTAGCCGGGCCATCATCATCTGGCAAAACCACCTTTACCAAACGACTGGCCGTGCAATTGCTCACCAACATGTTGCGGCCGCAAATGATTTCTCTTGACGACTATTTCATTGACCGGGACTGCACACCCCTCGATGAGGATGGCCAGAAAGATTATGAGAGCCTTTATGCCCTTGACCTTGAAACCTTCAACAACGACCTGAACAGGCTGTTGGCAGGTGAGGAGGTTGAGCTTCCCTATTATAATTTTGAGATGGGGAAACGCCAATATCGCGGCAACCGCATACGACTTGACAAGGGCTCGGTGCTGCTGATTGAGGGGATTCACGGACTAAATCCCGAGCTGACGGCAGCGGTGGCCGAGGATATGAAGTACCGTGTCTATGTCTCGGCCCTTACGACCCTTGCGATTGATGACCACAACTGGGTATCAACTACTGATAACAGACTGATGCGCCGCATCATACGCGACCGCGCTTACCGCGGTGTGTCAGCGCTGGATACCATCAGGCGTTGGCCCTCGGTGCGCCGGGGTGAGGAACGGTGGATTTTCCCGTATCAGGAGAATGCCGACTCAATGTTCAACTCCTCACTGCTGTTTGAACTGTCGGTTATGAAAGAACGCATAATGCCGGTACTGGCCCAGGTACCCCATGATGTCCCCGAATATGCCACTGCGGCACGTCTGATGACCTTTTTGGACTATTTTGCTGCCATTGATGAGCAGGCCATACCACCCACATCTCTCCTCAGGGAGTTTTTGGGCGGCTCCTCGTTCCACTATTGATTATTGATTTTGCATCATCTTCTGCAGCTCATTGATGAGCCGGGGGGAGTTGGACAACCGGGGAACCTTGCGTTGTCCACCCAGTTTACCTGTTGATTGCAGCCAGCGGTCAAACAACCCGGCGGGTGCGGCATCAACCGTCAAACAGTCCAGGAACAGGTCGCCGGTGCGCTTGGCATCATAGTCGCTGTTTACATGCCGCAATTCGCGGTCCAGCTGCAGGGCAAAGGCCTTAAGGTCAGACGGCTGAATCTTAAATTCAATTATCCAGTGGTGGCGCCCGTGTTTACCGTCCCGGGCATATACGGGGCCGGCTGTAAAATTGGTAACCTCACAGTTCATTGCACGGGATGCCGCCAATATGGCATCCTCGGCATTGTTAACCATCACCTCCTCGCCAAACGCATTTATAAAATGTTTTGTACGGCCGGCAATGGTGACGCGCAACGGTGCTGTTGACTCAACCCTAACGGTGTCACCGATGGGGTAACGCCATAAGCCGTTGACATTGCTGATGACAAGGGCATATACCTCTCCCGCAACAACCTCCCACGGCGGCAGCAACTGTGGCAGGGGGTTACCGTCAGGGCCGATAGGTTGGAACTCGAAAAATGTCCCGGCATCCAAAAGCAGTAGCATCGCCCGTTTTTGCAAATCATCCTGCACGGCAAAGAATCCCTCTGAGGCGTTATAGTTCTCAACCCAGTGCATCTTTGATGCATCTGTTATCCGCTCATATTGGTGGCGGTAAGGGCCAAAAGAAATTCCCCCGTGGAAAAAGACCTCAAGGTTTGGCCACACATCATGCAACGATGTTGCCCCGGTAACCTGTAAAATTTTCTCAGCTACACCCAGCATCCATGACGGGACGCCTGATATGTTGGTTACATCATGTGCCGCGGCAGCCTCAGCCGCCAGCAAGGGCAACTTCTCCATCCAGTCCTCCATCAGGGCAACCTTGCGTGAAGGCACCCTCATCAGGTCAGCCCACACGGGCATGTGGCGAATCAATGAGGCACTAAGGTCTCCTACCCTCACCCCGGCAGGTAAATCAAGCGTATTGGCAAAACTTCCCCCTAAAATCAGGGCCTTGCCGTCCATGATTCTGCTACCCGGTACATTGTCGAGGTAGTGGGCCACCGTATGGCGTGTGCCCCGATAGTGAGACCGGCGAAAACCCTCAGCGGTGATAGGGATATACTTGCTGCGACCGTCTGAGGTCCCTGATGACTGTGCAAACCACCGCACACGGCCGGGCCATAATACATTCTTTTCGCCCCGAACCATGCGCATAATCAACGGCCTTAGCTGAGAGTATTCAACCGGCTCAGGAATGGCCGAGGTATAATCGGCATAACTGCGCACCTTGGCA
Organism: uncultured Bacteroides sp.; assembly: GCA_964391735.1. Classification (GTDB taxonomy): domain Bacteria; phylum Bacteroidota; class Bacteroidia; order Bacteroidales; family Muribaculaceae; genus CAG-1031. The sequence goes on from CAYMNF010000020.1 coordinate 19,717, forward strand.
AACCCGTGTTGCCGCCCCCATTGTGTGTTGCGGGCCAGGCGCACCATGCGTTGCAACTCGCAACGCTGCACATCTTCAACCGCCCCACCGTCAAACCAAGAATGCGCCGCGCGTAGGCGCGACGCAAACATAGGTTTTATCAGTGGTGTGATGATGCGCATCAGTCGTTTGAGTTACCGAAGAAACGCAACAGGTACAGGAACAGGTTGATGAAATCAAGATACAGATTCAGGGCTCCCAGGGTTGCCAGTCGACCAACCTGGTCGGCGGGGGTAACCTCGGCCATACGTTTGATGGTCTGGGTATCCCATGCGGTGAGGCCTACAAAGATAAGTACTCCGGCAATTGAGATGACCCATCCAAGTCCTGTACTGTGCAGGAAAATATTTACAACCGATGCGATAATCAGACCGATAAGGGCCATGAAAAGGATTGAGCCCCAACGGGTGAGGTCGTTAGTGGTGAAGTAGCCATACACGCTCATGGCACCGAATGTGCCGGCCGTGATAAAGAATGTCTTGGCAATGGAGGTACCTGTGTACACAAGGAAGATAGGTGCCAGGGCCAAGCCGTTGACAGCGGCAAAAATGTAGAACAATAGTGTCCCCATGGCGGTAGACATCTTGTAGATACCGCCGCTGATGGCAAATACCAAAACAAATTCACCGATAAACAATCCCCAGTAGAACCAGGAGTTGCTCACCATAAAGCGCATATAGTCAGCTGAGCCGGCACAGAACATTGATATGAAGGCTGTCACCAGCAAGCCGAGGGTCATCTTCAGGTAAACCCTCTTCATGGCATCGCTTGCCAGCGCTATTGCACCGCTGCCATAGTTGTTATAACTCTGATATCCGTTTGATTGACCGCGTGTGGGGTCAAAGGGAGGAGGTGTTGCCATTTGTTTTCCTTTTTTATAAATGGATGATTTCTTAATTCTATTCTTTATATTCTCTTTTTAAATAACGTGGAAAAGCCGTTTTTGTTACATGCGTTGTGGCGCAGGTATGCCAAGCAGCTCAAGGGCTGAAGCAATGACATCAGCCGTTACGCGGCTCAGGGTCAGGCGCAGAGCCCGGGCGGCCTCATCCTGCTCGCCCAACACAGCGCAGTCATGGTAGAACTGGTTATACTCCTTGGTAAGGGCGTAGGCATAGTTGGCTATTGTGGCCGGGGAATAGGTACGTCCCGCTTCCTCAACCACTGCCGGATACTCGGCAAGGCGCTGTATCAGGGTCACCTCACGCTCATTGGGGATAGCCCCGGCAAAATCGGTGGCGTTAAGGCCCTGTTCCTCAGCTTTACGCAGCAGTGAGCGTATGCGGGCGTGGGTATACTGTATGAAAGGCCCGGTGTTGCCGTTGAAGTCTATCGACTCCTTGGGGTTGAACATCATTCCCTTTTTGGGGTCCACCTTCAACAGGAAGTACTTCAGGGCTCCAAGGCCCACGGTCTCATACACTTCGGCTTTCTGCTCTTCGGTCAGACCCTTAATTTTACCCATCTCCTCACCGGTCTGGCGGGCAGTGGTGGCCATCTCCTCCATCAGGTCGTCGGCATCAACAACAGTACCCTCGCGGCTCTTCATCTTACCCTCGGGTAGCTCAACCATCCCGTATGAGAAGTGTACCAGGCCTTTGCCCCAGGCAAAGCCAAGGCGATCAAGCAACTTGCTCAATACCTTAAAGTGGTATTCTTGCTCATTACCAACGACATAAACCATTTTGTCAATGGGATAGTCGTTGTAGCGCAGTTTTGCAGTGCCGATATCCTGGGTCATATACACTGAGGTGCCGTCGCTGCGCAAAAGTAGCTTTTTGTCAAGCCCCTCATCGGTGAGGTCGGCCCATACTGATCCGTCAGCCTCACGCGTAAACAGGCCCTCGGCAAGCCCGCGCTCAACCTCTTTCTTGCCTTCAAGGTAGGTGTTGCTCTCATAGTAAATCTTGTCAAAGCCCACACCCATACGTTCATAGGTACTGTCAAAACCGTCGTACACCCATTGGTTCATCTGTTGCCAGAGCGCACGCACCTCGGGGTCATTGGCCTCCCAACGACGCAGCATATCGCGGGCCTCCAACAGCAGCGGGGCCTTCTCCTTGGCCTCATCGGCATCTAATCCTTGCTCAATCAGTTGCTGAACCTGTTCCTTGTATTTTTTGTCAAACAAGACATAGAAATCGCCGATAAGGTGGTCACCCTTTTTGCCGGCTTTTTCAGGAGTTATCCCGTCACCCCACTTCTGCCAGGCCAACATTGACTTGCAAATGTGGATCCCGCGGTCATTCACGATATTGGTCTTGACAACCCGGTTGCCACACGCTTTCAAAATCTCGCTGAGGCTGTGGCCCAACAGGATATTACGCAAGTGCCCTAAGTGCAGGGGCTTGTTGGTGTTAGGTGATGAGTATTCAATCATGACCAGGGGAGCGTCTTCACCTACCGGCTTGCGCCCGTACCCGGGTGTGCCGGCAATCTCCTCAAGGACCTTTGTCCAGTGACCGGGGTCAACAACGATATTCAAAAAGCCGTTGACGGCATTGAAGCGGGCTACCACCGGCACGTTTTTCTCAAGCCACTCACCAATCTCGGCACCAACGGCGGCCGGAGCCTTGCGGGCAGCCTTTACGTACGGGAAAACCACTACTGTCAGGTTTCCCTCAAACTCCTTGCGGGTTGATTGCAGCTGAACATCCTCCGGACGGGCATCAAGACCGTAAAGCTCCTTTACGGCGCTTACGACCCCCTCCTGTATCATATTTTCAATTGTCATATTCTGCGGTTTTATACCCTGCAAAGGTACAACTTTTTTCGCATATAAACGCGCGATATGGACACATCCTCCATATACCGAAGGGGGCGTCCATATCGCGGTCTATTTGGTGATTATGTCAAGGTTTACTTATGCTTGCCGGCATTTTTGCGAAAAAAGTCAGCAACTGTCTCCTCTCGGTTAGGGTCGGTGTCTGAGGCTTCCTCACTTTGGTTCTTTTTCCCGGCCTTTCTCTTTGATGCCGAGGCATAGTCTTTGTCAGGGCTGGCGATCTCGCTGTATACATGCTTGCCAAAGAATTCGGCACCCTTCAGGCCATTGACAACGCGCTTGGCATCGGCGGCCTTAACATCAAACAGAGAGTAGTTGGGCATCAGGTCTATACGGCCGACATCAACCCTCTTGCCCTCAATGGTGTGGTTGAGCATGTCAATGAGGTTTCCTGCAAAGAAACCGTTGTTCTTGCCAAGGTTTACGTAAATTCGTTCCATACCCTTGTCGGCGGTACGCCTGTCCTTATCCGCCTCGTTGCGCGGGCGTGCGTTACGCTCCCGGCGCTCGCGTGTGGGCTTCTCATCTATAAAGTCAATCTTCGGGGCATCCTTATAGTATTCAAGCAGTCGGTTCAGTTCCAAACCAACCATACGCTTCAGCAGGTCCTCGCTTGACAGCCATGAAAGCTTGCGCTCAACACCCGGCAGATATTTTGCCACGGCATCCTCGTCAACCTTTACCCTCTCAAGTTTATCGGCAAGGTTATACAGCTGTTTTTCAATGATATGCTCAGGGGTCGGGACCTCCTTGCGCTCGAACTTCTTACCGATAATCCTTTCGATTTCACGCAAGCGGCCCTTTTCACGTGAGTGGATAATAGCCACTGAGGTTCCTGCCTTGCCGGCACGACCTGTACGGCCTGAACGGTGGGTATACACCGCAGTGTCCTCAGGCAGGCCGAAGTTGATTACGTGTGTCAGGTCGTTTACATCAAGTCCACGGGCGGCCACATCGGTGGCTACCAACAGGCGCAGAACGCGGTCGCGGAACTTCTTCATTACCAGGTCACGTTGCTGCTGTGACATGTCCCCGTGCAACGCATCGGCATTATATCCGTCGGCAATAAGCTTGTCGGCAATCTCCTGGGTATCACGACGGGTACGACAAAATATTATGGCATAAATATTAGGGTTATCGTCAGCAATTCTCTTGAGGGCCAAATACTTGTCTCGGGCATTCACCATGTAGTAAATGTGGCGCACGTTTTGGGCACCCTCATTCTTCTTGCCCACAACAAACTCTACGGGCGCCTTCATATACTGCTTGGCCACGCGCTCAATCTCAGGGGGCATAGTAGCCGAGAACAGCAACATCTTTCGGTCAGGATTTACATGTCCGAGGATCTCGGTGATTGAATCCAGAAAACCCATATTGAGCATCTCATCGGCCTCATCAAGGATAACGGTGTAAACGTCACCCAACTTGGCAACCCCGCGCTTTATCAGGTCAAGGAGACGCCCCGGGGTAGCTACAATTACCTGCACACCGGCACGCAGGGCCTTGATCTGGCTCTCGATTGACGAGCCACCATAAACGGGCAACACTTTTACACCCTTAAGGTATTTTGAGTAATCGGCCAGGTCTGAACTGATTTGCAGACACAGCTCACGTGTCGGGGCGAGGATAAGAGCCTGGGGTTTCATCTCCTCAGGGTTTATACGCTGCAAAACGGGCAAACCGAATGCGGCGGTCTTTCCCGTACCGGTCTGTGCCAACGCCACAACGTCGCCGTCCTTGGTCAACAAATGCGGGATAACTGCCGTCTGTACGGGCATCGGGGTTTCGTAACCCATGTCCTCTATAGCGCGCAACAAAGGTTTGCTCACGCCTAATTCTTCAAATGTCTTTTCCATAAATTTTTGGTTATGGTATATTTTTAAATTTTTTATTTCTGCTTATATAACAATCGTAATGAGAAAAAGTATTAACCCCAGAACTTTTTCCCGCACGAAATGGTTAATTTGGTAAAGACTAATGTGTTAATTATTAACTCTAAAAAATTATATCGCTATGAGAGATGTATTGGACACCGAAGAACGCCGCGAGTTACCCGACTCAATGTATGGTCTGCCTGAACGCCGCGAGTTTCCTATGCCGGACGCTGCCCACGTGCGTGCCGCCGAGGCATATTTCCGCTATTGCCCGGAGGATTTGAAGCCGAAATTGGCACGAGCCATTCTCCGTTTTGCATCAGAATACGGGGTTGACATCCAGTCACCCACGATACTTAGCTATGCCAACGAATGACATAACTGACATTTATTAACATAACAACAAACTGCGCCGCAGCTGTTTTTACAGTGACGGCGCAGTTTGTTGTTATGTACTATTGCTGGTCTTGTCCTTATTGAGTTGAGATGGGTAGGCAACGGTCAATTGAATGGTCAAGTGATATCAGGGTCTCGGTGCCTGAGACTCCGTTGATATCCAGAATCTTGTCGTTGAGAATCTCCATAAGATGCTCATTGTCCTGTGCAACAACCTTCAGCAGCATTGTGTAGGGGCCGGTGGTGAAGTGGCATTCCACAATCTCGGGAATCTTCTCCAGTTCAGGGATAATCTCACGATACAAGGCCCCGCGCTCAAGATTTACACCAATATAGGTTGTGGTATGGAATCCCAATTTTTTGGGGTTAACTTGATATCCCGACCCGGTGATGACCTTCATGTCAATCAGCCGCTGTATGCGTGAGTGTATGGCCGCACGGCTAACACCGCAAACCTCGGCAATATCCTTTGACGGGATTCGCGCATTGCGCATTATTATCTTCAGAATCTGTCGGTCAAGATTATCAATTTTTTCCATACGTCAATCTATTTCATCGGTTACACATTCTGCCAATCGGGGGCATCTATTTCAATTGGTTTGCAAATATTATAAATTTTTGTCAAATATTAAAATTTCCTTGGCAAAAAGTTATAAAAATATCACCTTGGGCAGAATTATCTATCTTTTACGCAGACACGATGAGCAGATTCCCTGCAGAATAATATCAATATAGTCAGGATGGAACCCCGCATATTTGCGGTTCATGAGCGCGCTGAGGTCAACGGTACACTTCAGGTGCTTGATCTTTCCGCAACTCTGGCACACTAATTGCAGTGTAGGTTGCGGGGTGTGGGATATGGCCGACTCATAACTGGCGGCGCGTCCTTCAAACACACGACGGCGCACCAAGCCGCACACTGCCAGTAAATCCAGGGTGGCATACACCGTCATGCGGGCGATGTGGATGTGACGGGTTTCCATAATATCATCTATAATCTGCTCCACGGTGAAGACTCCGGGCTGCCTCAGGGTGGCGTCCAAAATCTCATCGCGCTCGTTTGTACGGCGCATTCTCTTGGCCAACAGATGTTTCTCCAACATGCGATGCGCACGTTGCCTCAGTGCTTCATCCATGACTATTATTAATTATGGTTTATGTGTAAGTTGTGTCAATCCCCCGGGGGAGGAGCCCCCCGACCACTTAGTGGTCAAGAGGCTTTTTGGGCATGGTGATAGCCGGCTGTGTCGGGGGCTCGGGCTGCGTCGTGGCTGACGGGGCCTTGATACCGTCACGCTCAAGCATGGCATCAATTGAGGGTGCTTTACCGCGGAATTGCTTGTAGAGCTGACCCGGGTCAACCGTGCCGCCCTGTTTCAACACGTTATCACGGAACTTGGCAGCTTGCTCGGGGTTGAATATATCCCCGGTCTCGCTAAAGGCTTTGAAAGCATCGGCGTCAAGCACCTCAGCCCACTTGTAGCTGTAATATCCGGCGGCATAGCCTCCCGAGAAGATATGGTTGAACTGCGCTGACAAGGTGGAACCGGGGACCGGGTCAAACATGGCGACAGACTCACCGGCAACCGTCTCAAACTGCTCGACATCAACATCATCAGCCAGAGGTTTCTCAATTGAATGCCAAGCCATATCAAGCAACCCGAAGTTGAGCTGGCGCAGGCAGGCGTATGCGGTACCGAACTGTGACGATGTGATAATCTTCTGTACGTACTCCTCGGGGATTACCTCATCGGTCTTATAATGACGTGCAAACCCGTTGAGGAAACGTGATTGAGTCATGTAGTTTTCGTTGAATTGTGAGGGCAGCTCTACAAAGTCGCGATAGACATTGGTACCGGACAGGCTCTTGTATTTGGTTGAGGCAAACAGCCCGTGCAGGGCGTGGCCAAACTCATGCAGGAAGGTTTCAACCTCATACGGTGTCAACAATGAGGGTTTTGACTCGGTGGGCTTGGTGAAGTTCATCACTATTGACACGTGTGAGGGGGAAATCTCGCCCTTGTCATCTTTCCACTCACCCTTGAACTCGGTCATCCATGCCCCCGGGCGTTTTGAATCCCTGGGGAAGAAGTCGGTGTATATAACGCCCATATATTCTCCTTGCGGGTCTATTACCTCAAACGCCTGAACCTCAGGATGATAAACGGGGATATCGGGATTCTCGCGGAACGTAAGCCCATAAAGTTTTGTAGCCAGCCCGAAGACACCGTTTATAACATTGTGCAGTTCAAAATAGGGGCGAAGCTCCTCCTCGTTATAGCTGTATTTGGCCTCACGCAGTTTGTTTGACCAGAAACTGTAGTCCCAAGGCTGCAAAACAAAGTCGGGCCCCTCGCTCTGGCGGGCAAACTCTGTCAGCTCCTTGAACTCGGCCTGCTGGGCGGGCTTGTAGGCATCCCGCAGTTGGGTCAGCAGATCATAGACGGCATCGGGCGTCTTGGCCATGGTGTGTCCAAGTTGATACTCGGCAAAACTTTTGTAACCCAACAGATTGGCAATGGCCAGGCGGGTATTGGCAATCTTGCGAATGATGTCAGTGTTTGAGAACTCCCCTTTCATGTTGCGGCCTGAATAGAGACGATAGAACCGCTCACGCAAGTCGGGACGGGTTGAATACTTCATGAACGCCATATAGGTGGGCTGGGCCAACGTAAAGAGGTATTCCCCCTCGCGACCCTTCTCCTTAGCAGCAAGTGCAGCTGCCTCAATCGAGCTTTCAGGCAGCCCGTCAAGGTCATCTTTCGTCAGCCAGATTTCATACGTATTCAGTTCCTTGAGCACATTCTGTCCAAACTGATTTGTAAGTTGTGACAACTCACTTGTCAGGCGAGAGAGCTCCTCACGGTCGGCGCCCTGCAACAGTGCGCCGTTACGTGCAAAACTTTGGTAAGTCTCCTCAATCAAACGCAAATCCTCGGCGTCAAGGTTTTCCTTATCTCGATTGTCCCAAACTGACTTAACGCGGTTCCACAACCCCTCATTTAAGGTTACAGATGTCTGGAACTCAGAGATTTTGGGGATAACACGCATCTGTATTTCCATCATCTCCTCATCGCTTAAGCACTCAGTGAGGTTGAAGAAAACCGAGGTTACGCGGTCCAAATCGGCTCCAGTCTTTTCCAGGGCCACAATGGTGTTGGCGAATGTAGGTGCGTCCTGATTATTAACAATCGCATCTATCTCAGCACGGTTTAGCTCAATGCCGCGGTCAATTGCCTCCTCATAATGCGACTTCTGTATCTTATCAAACGGCACTGTCCCGTGGGGGGTGTCGACAAACTCGTTGAAAAAAGGATTCTGTGCTGTCGCAACCATTGTTCCTGTAGCCATTGCTAATGCTATTATCTGTTTTTTCAAAACTTTGTATTTAAGGATTAATGATGTGTTGTTCAATGATATAGATATATTTACGAAAATATTTTTTCAACCGATTCTCACGCCTCGCTCGGCAGCGAGGGCCAAGGTGCAGTCAACCACAATTGATGCCGTGAGGGGGTCAACTCCACGAGGGGTCAACAACGACAGGTCCTCCCTGAAATCATTGAGGAACCGCACGCGGTCAAACTCCATACTTTGCAAAGCGCCGGCGTAGGCCTCAACGGCAGCCCGCAGGTTCCCCTCAAGCATATACAAATGTCCGTGATTCAATCGGTCAACCGGGTCAGGATTATTCTGTTCAATAATATCAAAATAATTGCGTGCGCGGTCATAATTCCCCGTCATTGTCAAAGCCCACGCCAACGGTCGGGCGGTACGTCTTGCCGGCAGTTTCCCCATAAACTCAGCCTTGAACAGAGGATTGAGGGCCTCCTCAAACCTATTCAGGGAAATGAGGCACAACCCGCGGTTCAATGCCGGGGAGGCATCCTCGGGCAATAATTTCTCGAGCCTTGAGAAGACCTCCAACGCCTCATCATATCTGCCCAATATCCTCAGCACCGTGGCATGGTGCTTGAGGGTCCATACTGAATCCGGTGCCAGAAGGTCGGCTTGTTGAAAAGCCTCTACAGCACCCTCGAGATCCCCGTTCTGCCGGCGTGCATACCCTATTTTCTGGTAGAGGACGGCATCGGGCGTAATGCGGGAAAGGCGGCTGAGAAGCACCTCGGCATCGCTCCAGTATCCGCGCTTGAAGTAGAACTCTCCCACAAGCCTCAACGCCTCAGGGGTGCCGAAGATGGGAGCGAACTCCGAGATCTCAGAGGGCGTGAAAGGTCGGGCGAAGGGGTCGGGGAACTCACCTTTGCGCCTGAAGAGCTTGAAGAAGCGATAAAGCACTCGCACATAGTTGCGGGCCAAGTCTTCACGCTCAGACCGGTCGGTAACGGTTGACGACAATTTCTCTTGCTCGGCAGCGTCGGCCTGGGCCTCCATTTGAGCGCGGAATGCATCAAGCTGTCCTTCAGGAATCATCCCCAAGGCAAAAGCCAGCGAGTATTTGTCACTATCACAAAGGAAGTCGGTGTTTTCAAGCAGTCGCATCAGGGCTTCAGACCGTGACCCGGTAGCCGCGCGCACCAATGTATGGTCGGCAGTAAAGGGTAAAAACCAGTTGGCCACGTCGTTGAAGAAGGGGAAACTCTTCAGGTTGCTGAAGGATGCCATCATTACATCCCCGCCCTCCTCTTGCAACGAGGCCAGTTCCTTCATCTTATCACTGAGGCCGGACTTGTCCAGCAACTGTTGCCACTCAGGGTTCTCCTCCATTGCGGCAGGGTCAAAGAGGCCGTCATGTTGCACACGCCGGCGCAGCTCAGGGCTCAACTTTTTCAGTCCGGGGATTAACTCCTCCTGTATTTTCTTTGATATCCTCTCGGTATCACGGGCAGCTATCAGCTGCATCCCCACCATGCGCACATCCGCCTCCCACGTGGGCAGGTCGGTCAACGCCTCAAGGCGCAGGCGTGCCATACGGTGCAACTGCCGGTGGCTGTGCTGGTGGCGCGCCGCCATCAGGCCTGTCAGCGCTCTGACGGCAAGTGCCGGCTCGCTCTGCTCATACACATCGGCAAGCAGAAGCAGGCGGCGCTCATCATGCCACTCAAGCGCCCCCAAAGAGATGGCTGAGATAAGCGACTCCTTGAGGTGGCGGGCAAGTGTGGGGGATTGCAACGCCTTGTTCAATGCCTCGATGTCATCAACACCCAAGGGATGCGTTGTCCACACACGGTTAAAGAGAGTTACCCACAACCCCTCAAGGTCGCGGGCAATAGGGCGCCCGGTCTGCTGATCAACGGGATTCATATCCCCGCCAAGACGTGCCAGATTCAGCCTCGATGTCAACTCCTCAGCCCTGTTCAGCAGGTCTGCAATACTCTCGTCAGGGCGCAATGTATTGGCCCGTACAGTGTTATAATAGAGTGTCGGGAGGTCTGTCGCTCGCCGCCCCCATAACCAGCCGTCAACAACATCAAGCAGGTCCTGCGCTATGTCTGAAAGCATATCGGGGCGCGTGGGGTCCTCTACCCCGTCAAGGGCATATCCGCATAACAGGGCGTATACCTGACGCAACCTGCGCACCGCCACTACACGCCGGGGCATGTCGCCAAAAGCCCCGTCAGCGTTGGGCAACGCCTCAACGGCATCCAAAGCCTCGTTAAGCCGCCTTTCCTCAACCAGGGCAGCAATATGCCGGCGCAGTTCTATATCGTTTTTGTCTTTATCCATGTGATTCACGCAAAATTAGTTTTTTTCTTTCAAAAACAAAAACAAAGATCATGCCAATTCAATCAAAAGAGAAGTTTTAC
>CAYMNF010000021.1:0-29964 GCA_964391735.1 uncultured Bacteroides sp.
AACTACCTCTCAGACCAAATCAAGGTTGAGTGCCCGAGCACCAGTGACCCCGAGTTTGACAAGGTTGAGAAACAGGTGCGTGAGCGCATCGCCCGCCTCATGGCCATCAAGGGTACCCAAAGCCCCGACCAGCTGCACAAGAAGTTGGGCCACGTAATCTGGGATCTGGTTGGTATGGGCCGCACCCTGCAAAGCCTCGTCAAAGCTATTGACAAGATTGAGGAGGTTCGCAAAGAGTTCTACAGCGACCTGCGCATTGTCGGCTCAGCCGATGACCTCAACCCCGAGCTTGAAAAGGCTCTGCGCCTTGAGGACTTCCTGGTGATGGCTAAGATGATGGCTATTGATGCACTGAACCGCAATGAGTCTTGCGGCGCACACTTCCGTGAGGAGTATCAGACACCCGACGGTGAGGCTGCCCGCAATGACAAGGACTACATGTATGTATCCTGCTGGAAGTATATGGGTGACAATGAGCGCCCCGTGCTGCTCAAAGAGCCCCTCAACTACACCGAGATCAAGGTGCAGACCCGTAACTACAAGTCGTAAACCCAACTCTTACACACCGACATCAAAATGGAAACAACAATCAATGTAAACCTGAAAATATGGCGTCAGCGTGGTCCTAAAGAGAAGGGTCACTTCGCCGACTATCGCGTTGAGAACGTCTCCACCGGCTCATCATTCCTTGAGATGCTTGACATGCTCAACCAGCAGCTTGTTGAGAAAGGCGAGGAGCCGATAGCGTTTGACTCAGACTGCCGTGAGGGTATCTGCGGCATGTGCTCGCTCTACATCAACGGACATCCCCACGGCCCCGTTCAGGGCATCACCACCTGCCAGCTGCACATGCGCAAGTTCCGCAACGAGGAGACCATCACCATCGAGCCCTGGCGCTCAGCTGCGTTCCCCGTGATTCGCGACCTTATGGTTGACCGCAACGCCTTTGACAAGATTCAACAGGCCGGCGGCTATGTATCATTCAACTGCGGTGGCGCACAGGATGCCAACAATATTCCCATCTCAAAGCATCTTGCTGACGAGGCCATGGACTCAGCAACCTGCATCGGTTGCGGTGCATGTGTCGCTGCTTGCAAAAATGGCTCTGCAATGTTGTTTGTGGGTGCCAAGGTAAGCCAGTTTGCCTTGCTTCCCCAGGGACACCCCGAGCGTGTGCGTCGCGCATTGAAGATGGTACGCAAGATGGATGAACTGGGATTCGGCAACTGCACCAACACCGGTGCTTGCGCTGCCGAGTGCCCCAAGAACATCTCGCTGAGCAACATCGCCCGTCTCAACCGCGAGTTTGAACGCGCCAAATTCAAATCCTGAGGCTAACCCCTTAGACACCAACTAAAAGAAGCTGCCCGGAATCATCCCCGGGCAGCTTCTTTTTGTCGTATCCCTTCCCCCTGTAAATATAAGTACAACAGGATGTAATTACTTTGTATCAATAGATTATTACAAATTGAGATTTACCCATACTATCTACGTTTGGGTATTTTCCCGGGGTTGGTAATTGTTTTGAGAATATTAATTATCAAGCAATTGGGTTTGCCCCGAACGTTGGAATGTTTCTGCTGTGGGCACACCGGGCGTGGTGATGTGATAAAATAAAAAAGACTGCTGAAAACGTCGAGCGAATCAAGAATCTTCGCAGCGAATCACATCAGCAGTCTTTTTCAGAGGTCCGCGGCGCGGACAGGTTGCCGCCTCACCGAGGTGACCCACAGCGACCTCCAATGGGATAACAAATATAGCAAAAATATCTTTTAGTCCGGCAATTTACCCTGTTCAGACCTTATCGACAAGTGCGTGGGTCAGGACCTCGGCTACATTTTTGACGTAGGTAAAGGTCAGGCCTGTAAGGTAGTCGGCCTGCAGGTCCTCAATGTCAGGGCGATTATCCTCACTGAGGATTAGATGGCTGATGCCGGCGCGCTTGGCCGCCAACACCTTTTCCTTGATTCCGCCCACGGGCATCACCTTGCCGCGCAGAGTCAACTCGCCGGTCATGGCGGTGTCCTCGCGCACGGGTACACCGGTCAGCGCCGACACAATTGAGGTAGCCATGGTTATGCCGGCCGAAGGGCCATCCTTTGGTATCGCACCCTCAGGGACATGTATGTGCAAGGCCATGGTGTCAAACGTCTCCGGGTCAATGTTGTATTTTGAGGCGTTGGCCTTGACCCATTGCAGGGCAATAGTGGCAGATTCCTTCATCACGTCACCCAAGTTTCCGGTGAGGGTCAGCTTCTCAGATTTGGACTTCGCCTTTGATGTCTCTATGAAGAGAATTTCACCGCCCACGGCAGTCCATGCAAGGCCGGTAGCCACGCCCGGGAGTCGGTCATACCCGGCACGTTCAGGGAGCCGTTTCTCGGGCCCCAACAGCTCACGCACCAGTTCGGGTGTTACAGTTACGTTCCCTTCATTGCCGCGCATACGGCGTAGGAGGACCTTGCGGATAACCGACAAAATCTGTTTCTCCAATTGGCGCACCCCGCTCTCAGCTGTATAACGGTTTATGATTAGGCGCAGGGCCTCGTCATCAAATGAAATAGTCTCTGCGGGAATCCCATTGGCTTCCAAGGCACGTTTAACAAGGTGCCGTTTGGCAATCTCAAGTTTCTCCTCAGGCAGGTATCCTGACATCTCCACAATCTCCATGCGGTCAATCAGTGGGGCCGGGACGCCGTTCAGGGTATTGGCTGTAACCATAAACATTACGTGCGACAGGTCATAATCCACATCGACATAATTGTCATGAAAACGGCAGTTCTGTTCAGGGTCAAGCACCTCGAGAAGGGCCGCTGAGGGGTCACCCTTGTAGTCATTGCCGATTTTGTCAACCTCGTCAAGCAGCAGCAGGGGGTTGCGGGTACCCGCGCGGCGCATGGCATCCACAATGCGCCCGGGCATTGAGCCTATGTATGTGCGGCGGTGTCCGCGTATCTCGGCCTCGTCATGCAATCCTCCCAACGACACACGTTGGTATTCTCGGCCCAGTGCTTTGGCCACCGTTCGGCCCAGCGAGGTCTTCCCCACACCAGGGGCGCCCACAAGACAAATTATCGGCGCGTGTCCGTCAGGGTTTTGCATGGTCACGGCAATCTGCTCAAGCATGCGCTCTTTGACCTTTTCCAGGCCAAAATGGTCCTCGTTCAACGCCTCCTGGGCAGCCTCAAAGTCTTTGTTAAGGGTGGTGGTGTTGCTCCAAGGCAACTCAAGGAGGGTCTGCAAATAGGTATATTGCGTGGCGTATTCAGGTTGCGAGGGGTTCCAGCGCGACAGTTTGCGCAACTCGCGCTCAAAGATCTTGGCAACCTCAGGTGGGAAGCCGGCGCGTGCGCTGCGGGCCTCCAGCTCGCGCACGTCATCGTCCCCGTCGCCGTCCAACTCGTGGCGAATCTGGTCCATCTGCTGGCGCAAAAATACCTCCCGCTGCGAGGCCTCGATTTGTTTCATGGTCTTGCGCTGGATCTCCTCCATAATGGTGGCAAGACTTCCCTTGGTGTTAAGGTGTGAGAGCAACACAAATGCACGTTCCTTGAAGATGGCTATGCTTAGCATGTCATACTTCTCAGTCGTGGTGAAGGGGCCCATGCAGGCTATAAAGTTGATAACCTCCATGGGATCTTGCATCTGCTCAATGTTGGCTACCATCCCCATGGGAGCATCTCCGGCATTCTCGAGCAGTTTCTTTGTGGTGTTCTTTATGCGCATAACCAAGGCGGCAAACTCACGGTCGGTCTCTGAGGGGTATACCTCAGTTTTCATGTAGACTTTGGCCGTCATAAACTTTTCACCGGGCGTAACCTCCTCAATAATAACCGGGTCATTAGCCTTGATTAAGGCCGTTTGGGTGCCGTCGGGCAGCTCAAGCACTTTAATCACCTGCGCCGTCACGCCTATATTGTAGATGTCATTCTGCGATGCCGGGTTGTCATTCTCGGGATCGAGCTGGCATACCACACCAATGGCCGTATTGTTCTCCTCAGCATAATGTGCCACTGCGCGGGCACCCTCGCGGGTTAGCTCTATGGGCAGAACCAACCCCGGGAACATCAACATGTCACGCGTCACCAACAGGGGTAATGCCTGCAGGTCTACGGTTTGTGGTTCCTTAATATTTATCTCGTCGCGCTCAATCCTTATGAAGGATGCCGGCGAATTATTATTCTTTTGTGCCATAATAAATTCTTAAAGTGTAAAGCCACTTTGGGGCATGCAAAGTTACAATAAAAAGATGATTTTACCTTGAGGGGGAACGGTAATTACCCCAGTCGGTCACGCGCAATGTCCAGGGCGGTGATGATGTCAGCCCGGTCGGCTGTCCTGTTTATAACCGGTTGCCCAACCTCTTTCAGCAAGGTAAAGTTTGGCAAGCCGTTTGTGTCATTCTTTTTGTCATGCCCCATCAGCTCCAGAATGCGGTCATACTCTTTGCATCCAACGGGCATCGGGCCAAAGATATTGCGCACAAGGGTGCACAGGGTTGCCAACTGCTCGGTAGGGAATCCTTCATTAAGGGTTGACAGCACCGTCTCCACCACCAATCCCCAGGCCACGGCATAACCGTGGGGCACAGGGGCAGACTTCTCGAGACACACCTCCTCGATTGCGTGTCCGACCGTGTGGCCATAGTTTAAGCATTTTCTCAGGCCGGTCTCGGTCGGGTCCTCCTCAACGATACGCTGTTTTACAGCTACGGATTGCTCTATCAGCTGAAGAAACTCTTCCCCGGAGGGGTTAAAATCCTCCAAGGCGGCAATCTTATGCCAATGTTCTGGAGAATCTATCAGGCTGTGCTTTATCATTTCGCCCAGTCCTGAGCGTAATTCCTCACTGCTGAGGGTGGCCAACAAAATGTTGTCAATGATAACCGCACGGGGAGGTGCAAAAAAGCCTATCTCATTCTTCAGCCCGTTGTAATTCACGGCGGTTTTTCCGCCCACGGCGGCGTCCACGGCCCCCAACAAAGTCGTCGGGACGTTAATGTGCGGGATTCCGCGCTTATAAGCCGCGGCGCAGAATCCGCCCAAGTCGGTGACCAGCCCCCCGCCGACACACACCATCACCCATTTGCGTGTTACCTTTGCCGCCTCCATAGCATCCCAAACCTCGCGTGCAGTCTCAAGGGTCTTGGCCTCCTCGCCGGTGCATATAACATATCCCGGATATTTTTGCAGCGGCAGAAGCCCGGAGGTGTTTGTGTCAGATACCACAAAGATTCCAGCCGGTTGCAGCCTGGCAATCTCTTGTTCCAGAGCTTGCATAGCCCCGCCGTGGGTAAATATCATCCTTTCAGAGGTCATAATCTGAAGGCTTCAAGCAGTTCAGGGAGCGCCTCGGCAAACTCAGGCATGGAGCCGAACACCACATCGGCCCCGGCCTCCAGCAAAGCACTTGCCGGGATGGGCCCGGTATTGACGGCTACAGTAAAAGCGCCGCTGTCATGCCCGGCACGTACGCCCAAGGGCGCATTCTCAATCACCATTGCCTGAGCGGGCCACACCTGTGCCAAAAACATGGCTGACAGAAAGGGCTCCGGGTTGGGCTTGCCGTTGAGAACATCGCGGGCTGTGATGCGCATTGTCGGGTCAAAAGCTCCCGGGAAGTCCCGGTCAAGTCTGTTCAACAATGAGTTTTGGGCTGAGCCCGTCACCAATACACGACTTATGCCGGCACGCGCAAGCTCGTCAAGCATACGTTTTGCCCCGGGCATGGGGTCAACGGGTGGCAGCCGGTTGAAGTATTGGGTCTTCAGGTGGTACAGGCGCTCGGTCTCCTCAGGGGTTGCCTGCGGGTTGTAGATGCGTATGGTGTCGCGGCCGGTGCGTCCCTCGTGCATAAAGAAGTCATTCTCGCCGTATCGCCACCCTTGTTCATCAGCCAACCGTTTCCAGGCCGCCGAGTGGCGCGGCATAGAGTCATACAGCGTGCCGTCCATGTCAATGAGGGCTGCACGTATGCGCATGCGCACATTGCCGGTACGTTGCCGCCAGGCGTGACAATTCTCTGTAAACCTGTTCACGATACCGATGCCTTTATTACCTCTTCTTTTTGTTTGCGGGAGCGGTCTGCGGGAACACCGGAACAATTTCAGGCGGTTTGGGCAACAGACCCTCGTTGATGAAGAGCAGGGAGTCGGCAGCGCTGATGGTGTCATCGGGTGCGTAGTCGTCCCGCTTCAGGGCTGCCGCGTTCATCGTTTGGCCCGAGGTGCCTGAGTGCAGTTGCAGGCGTTCCTTGGCCTTCGTCACCCCGCGACGGAAGACGTTGTCAATTTGCTCAATAAGGTTGATGCGGGTACTGTCATTGAGGGTAATCTGTTGGGCAACCTTCTCAGACTTCACCTTTGCGCCTCCAAGCCTTATCTTCATCTTGTCGGGATTACCCGATATGTTGATGCCGAACTTGAACGGTATGGGTGACTTCAGTACCGAGACATGGTATTTATAGTTCAAATCCATGTCGTTTGAGCCCATAACACCCAGCCGGTAGCGGTCAACGTCAAAAATAAAGGGGAAAAGCTCCATTATGCTGTTCTTCACCACCAACTTCACACTCATGTGGTCAATGATATTGTGGTTTTTGCGTTTGAACAGCAACCACTTCCCGATTTTGCGGAAAGTCTGTGCGTCAAGCAGCTTCAGTGAGTCACCCTCCAGGGCTACGGTTGCCGCCAGGGTGGGAATCTTCAGGTCCATATTCGGTGCCAAGTCGGTGGTGGCGGCTATTGAGCCGTTGATAATGCCGTCGACATCCTTAAGCAGGGGCATCACAGTGTCCAGACTTGGGAACAGTTCCAGAAATCGCGCAATGTGGAAATCGTGCACACGCACACCGAAGGCAAAGCTCAGCGAGTCGGCACGCAACCCCTGGTACAGAGCGTTGACATCAATGCCCCCCATCTTTGTCTTGGCACGCAGGTCACGCAGGTTTATTGCCCCGTCATAAATCTCGGCGCTACCACGCATGGTGTTGAAAAGGAAGTTCTCATACACCACATATTTTGCCGACAGGCGAATGTTTCCCTGCAGATTGGTGGGGATAAGCAGGGGTCCCGCCTCAGTCGGGTCGGCAACCATGGTTATCGCTTTCTGCATGGCATCATCATTCTCAAAGTCAGGCAGAGACATTCCCCCGTTTTGGGCCTGCTTTTCGGCGAACGCCGCCCCGGCAAACGCCGCGGCTGCCAGCTCGTTGACATCAATAGTGTCGCTGACAATGCTCATTGCCAGGCGCAGGGGTTGACGCCCGCTGCGCGATGTCAGCGCACGGGTGAGGTTGCTCAGGGTGCCGTTGACGGTGAAGTCGCTGCGCCCGCCGCGATAGCGGGTGTTCTTGATAATGATGCTGTCATTATTAAACCGCATATCCAGGTTTGTCAGCTCGTTGCGAATGGGGAAATACGGTGTCATCAGGCGCGCTTTCCGGGCGTTTATGTGTCCCGAGGCATTCCATTTGCGCAACAAGGACCGAGTGTCATTATCTACGCCAAAATCCACATGGGTACTACCGTCATCAACAGCCTGTCGGCGTTTGCCGTGTTTCCTGGCCATCTCCTTAATCTCAGTCTCCGACAGGTTGGGATACAGTCGTTTGAGCGAGTCGATACGTGCCTGCATGCGCCCGCCCGTTTTGGCCATCTGCGGGTGGAAAATCACCGACACCAGGGGCTCCCTCAGTGAGAGGCGGTTGAGCCGGTCGGCATAACGGATGCGTTGGGCGTTCATGTCCACAGCCATTTGCGGCACACGTGCCTGGTCCTGAAAACGCTTCAGCGAGGCATTGGCATGGACATCGCGCAGACGCAGGATGGTGGTGTCCGGCAGGGCAGCAGCCCCGGTGGCAAACGGGTTTGCCGGTTGCTCAATGGCCATCAGGTTCAGGCGTCCGATTATCATTGAGGCACCAAGGGGTGTGATAATATCCTTGTTGGCTGATTGTGCCACATTACGCATCCCGGCGCCTAACTTTATGTTACCGCCCTTCAGCGACATCCCCGTCATGTTACCGGTGACGGTGTCAATCTTTATCGAGGCTGTCAACAGTGAGTCGGCAACCACTGAGCTGCGCACAAACTTGTTGGCAGTACCCAGATCCATATCCACTTTACGCATCCACACATTCAGGCCCATCTCAGGCATGTCAACGCGCAGGTTGTGCAGCGAGGCCTCACCCTCAAGGCGCAGGCGGTGGAAGTTTTCACGGGTCAGATAGCTCTGGCACCCCTCAAAAAGCGCATCAGCTATCAGTTTGCCCGATATCTGCAAACCCATGTTTGATGTCAGGGCCTTGGGTAATTTGGCCAAATCCACTGTGCCGCGCATATTCCCTTGCACGCGCGGGTCGGTAAACATTTGGGTGGCATTGCCGGACAAGGTAAAGGAGACACCCTCACCTGAGGCATAGAGGTTGTGCAGCGAAATGGTTGAGAGGTCCGGGCGCGCATCATCAATATGTCCCGACAAATCCATTGACAGAGCTGTCAGATGCAATTTTTCATAATCGACCGAACCTTTTGGCACGTTAATAGTAAAGTTAAGTGGAGGGAGGGAGTTATTGGCCGGCACGTAGGGGCGATACAACGAGGCCGTCACACCCACTTTCAGGTCGTTGCGCACCTTGGCCAACTCGCCGCGCATGCTTTGGGGAATAATGGATATAAACTCGTTGATAGCCACCTGTGGCATCTTGATGTTGAAGCGGTTAACAGACAGCTGTTTCTCAAAATCAATGACCGCATCCGTCACTGTCGTGATGTTGTTGATGCCCGCGCGGAATTGCCTCAACTCTACACGATAGGGCTCTTGACGCTTCCACAGGATGTCTCCCCCGGCCCCTAAGCGCAAGCCGTCAATGGTAATTGAGCCGATTTCGGCCCCCGCGTCGGCATCCATCTTGAAACGGTATGTGGGAGCCTTTTCCCCGCTTATGGTTGATGGTTGCAGGGTTATGTGGGTGTCAATGTTGTCACTGAGGCTGACATACCTGATCGGGGTAGTGCCTTTAAGGGTAAAGTTGCTGAAGGAGAAATCCGGGATGTTTAACGGTTCGTCACTTTCCTCAGAGGGCGGAAAGATGTTATAGTTTGACACACCGGGACGCACGTCAACCAGCGTCAGGGCCGGGTGGTCAAGGATAATATCGCGCAAGGCAATCTCCCCCTTCAGCAGATGCAACAGATTTACCCCGCCGTGGAAGCCTTTGATGCTGAACGGCTTATTGGCGCCCTCGGGAAGTGCGGCTTCCTCCTCAGGGGTTAGTCCCCGCATTGAATGACTGATAACATACAGCGAGTCAATATCCACATTGAAGTGGGGGAAGGTTGACCAGAATGTCAGCTCAACACGCTTTACGTGCAGCTCACCGTCAAGATACTCCGTGCCGTATTTCTCGACAAGGGGGGTGAGCCTCTCGGGGGTCAGAATCCAGATGACGGCTGAGATAAGCAGCAATACCAGCAACACCAACGATACCAGGGTTATCCCGGTAATTTTGGCAATGCGTTTTGCCACACTGCGTTTTTTAGTACCACCGCTTTTGGGGGGTATAACATCGGTGTTGGTATTTGGGCTGTCGGCGTCAGTGTGTTTGCGCTTGAACATATCAGTCTTTGGTGTGGAATGAGAGGGCAAATATAACAAAAAATCTTATACACCGTCACGGCTCGGGGCCTATGCGCTGACACCCTGTTGTTTATAACAGAAAAAAAGCGTAACTTTGCGGATAACAAAGCCCTGTGCGGGCTATTTACACAATGAAAGCTCTAAAAGGAAAGACAATTTATATAGGCCGTGACCCCAAGGAGAACAACCTGGGGGTCGCTGTCAAAATCAACGGCAAACTGCAGACGTCAACCGTTGGCGCGCCACAAAGTGTGCCCTCAACTGTCAGCCGCCTGATTGCCGACCAAGGGGTAGCGCACTGCCGCATTGATATTGACGAACAGGGACGCATGGTGTTGACCAACATGAAGTTGCAAAACATTACCAACGTTGACGGCCAACCAATCCAGGCAAAACGTATTGCCCCGGGCAGCAAGATTGATTTGGGTCCCACACACCACACCCTGCCCCTGAATAAGGTCATGGAAGCAGCCTCAAAGATTGTGGGTATCAGTGAGGTTGACATCTCCCCTCTGCAAGGGGTGTGGCAGAATTACCATGCCGAGATGTTCAAGATTAAAAAACGCCAGAAGCAGTTGGGCCTGATGCGCGGCCTGATACCGATGTTCACCATTGGCGGCGGTGTGCTGGCAAGCGTGTTGAGCGAGAGTCCCGATGCAAAGACCATAAGCATGGTGGCTACCGGTATCGCCCTGGTGGTATTGGTGGTGATCAACTTTGTGGCCTTCAAGGATAAGTCGCTTGAGGAGACCGAGCAGATAACTGAGCAGTTCCAGGATAACTATGTTTGCCCCGCGTGTGGCAACTTTATGGGTAACCAGCCGTGGAAGATGCTTGCAAAACGTACAAAATGCCAGTATTGCGGCGTGAAATTCATTAAATAGGCATGGCACGAGAAAAACTTACCGATCAGGAGAAGAAGAGTGTAGCAACTGCTGCCGGTGTCGCCGGCGGTATGGCCGTTGGCGGTGGTGCAGCGTATGCGGCCACCCGTACTCACGGTGACGAGGCAAAGGAACAGCACGAGGCACCCGAGGTGCACAAAACCCACGAGACCCACGTCGAGGTGCACAACACAGTGGTTGAGAACGAGGATGTCAGGGTGGTGACCGCCGAGCCGGTTGAGACACCCGCCGACAATACACCCACTGTTGAGGTCCTCAGCTACGAGACTGTTGAATATGAGGGCCAACTGATGGATACGGCAACCGTTGAGGTGGACAATACCCTGCACAGGTATGTCGATGTCGACCGTGACGGATACGCTGACTTTGAAGGTGTCGATGAAAACCACGACAATCAGTTCTCGGTAGAAGAAATCCATGACTTGGCCCCCGGGACCGTGTCAATGCATGAGTTTGAGGAGGCCTATGTAACCCCCGGCGGTGGCGCCACAGATGAGTTCCTGGCCCTGAACAATGAGGGGCCCGACTATGTGGATGACGCCGGATTCTCAGACTCGGGTGCCGACCTTTTGGTCTGACTTCCCCACATATGTTTCTCCCCCAAATTAACGTAAATAATAAAACAATATATCATGTCAGAAGATACTCAATTCATTTTCAACGAGGAAGTGGACTCGTCACAACAGAACACAATGACCCCTCCGCCCCTGCCCGCACAGGAGGAAACCCCCAACCCCGAGGATAAAAAGAAAGCGGTGTGGAAGCAGGTTGCTATCGGCGGGGCTGCCGGTGTTGGGCTTGGCGCCGCAGCCATTGCGCTCACCAGTTTTACCAACCCTGACGGTTCACACACCTCAGAGCTTGATAGCATGATTGATGATGACATGGACGTTGCCATGGGCGTGAATGATGATATGAGCTTCAGCCAGGCATTCGCCACCGCACGCGCCGAGGTTGGCCCCGGCGGATGTTTCCAATGGCACGGGACAATATACGGCACATACACTGCTGAGGAGTGGAACAACATGTCACCGGCTGAACGCGCTGAGTTTGAGGGACACTTCAGTTGGGGTGCCGGCAGCGACACGGCGCACCACACGGCTCACCATTCATCAAGCCACACCACCCACACTGCAGACACCGCTCAGCACGCACAGCATACCGCCGAGACACATACCCCGCAGGGCTCAAATCAGGACTATGTTAGTGCCGACCGTACTCAGCACGAGACGCATACCCCCTCGGCGCAGGGCCACGCCACCAACGTCAACCAGGGGAGCGGCCTGCACGTTGTCTCGCTGGGGTATGATGCCGATTTAAATGCCAACATCGGGGTTGTTGAGGAGAACGGACACCGTATGATGTTTATCGATGCCGACCGCGACAACGTCTTTGAATATGCCGTGGCAGACGTCAACAACAATCAGCAGATCGAGGATGACGAAATCATTGACATAAGCGACCGCCACCTCACGGTTGAAACCTTGCAGAATTTGGCAGACAACAACACCACCGACTTCAAGGACGGAAGTAGCCCCGTTGGCAGCGAGTATGTAGCTGAGGAAGCTGTTCACCATGAAGAGGTAAAAGGCGGACACTTTGTTGAGGCTGAGGTTGAAACCCCCGCCCATGGTGACATGGTGGTGGAGGCATCGGTTGATGATGTTGCACCCGATGTTGCCGTGGCAGACGTGGTTGATGCCGAGGTATCCTACACTGAGGCCGGGGTTGAGGACTACGCCATTGACCCCTCCGCACACGATGCGTCAATGGATATGACCGCCAACGACGCCGTCTCATATGATGATGGCATAGTTGCTGACACCGATATTTAATCCCATCCCCAGAGCATGTCAACGAGGATTGCACGCTTCATTGTCGCTGCCCTGTTTTTGGCCGTTACGGTAGTATGTTCGCAGGCCAAGACATACATCGTGGCGTGTGGCATCTCAGACTATCCCGGTAAGGACAAGGACCTGCCTAACCCTGCCAATGACGCTCGCGCCGTGGCATGGCTCTTCAACAAAAACAGGCAGGGAAATGTCGACGGTGAGTTGTTAATCAACAAAAACGCCACACGGCAAAATATCCTCAATGCCATGACAAGGGTGTTCGGGCGCGCCAAGCCCGAGGATACGGTGCTGCTGTTTTTCTCAGGCCACGGTGTGCGCGGCTCGGTTGTGGCGTATGACACAGTTATCCCTTTCAAGGAACTCAGCGATATCCTCGCCGCATCCCCCGCGCGCAACAAAATCGTCATTGCCGATGCATGCTTCTCGGGCAAGTTCCGTGAGGCAGGCAGCTCGGCTGACCTTGAGGCGTTGGCCCGCAACGGCTCGGTGATGCTATTCCTCTCATCTCGCGGGGATGAATCTTCAATTGATTCTCCCGAGCTGTCAAACGGACTGTTTACGGCATACATAATGCGCGCCCTGCGTGGACGCGCCGACCGTGACAGCAACCGTGTCATCACCGCGCGTGAGCTGTATGAATATGTCAGCGAGGGCGTCGTGAAGATGTCGGCCGGTAAGCAACACCCCGTGATGTGGGGAAATTTCAAGGACAATATGCCGGTGGTTATTTGGCCCAAAAACAAGCGCAAATAGCTCAAAAACAACAGATTAAATGGGGACAATAAAGATTAAGTGCCCGATGTGCGGGTCAGTGCTGAACGTAAAGCAGCAACCTGAGCTTGAAAAGATGAAGGTGCTGTGCCCGGTGTGCAAACAGCAGTCGCCCTTCGGGGATTTCACGCCGTATGTGCCTGAGACCCCGGGCGAGAATACCCAAATCTTAGGCGGGGGAGCAAAACCTGCACGGGCAAATTTCGGCATACGTATAATGGCAACAGGGCAGGTAGTGAAACTAACCGAGAGTGAGTACCTGATTGGCCGCCGCTCGGCATCTGACAAGCCCAAGATTCAGCTGGACTGCCCGGGATTCACAACCTCTCGCGAACACTTGCGGCTGCTCAGGAAAGTGGACGGCCAGGGGAATGTCTGCTGGTTGGTATCACTCGCCAAAAACAAGGTGAACCCCACGCGCATAGGCTCCCTGGCGCTTGAACCGGGTGACCTCCTCAAGCTGATACCCGGGACCATTATCCATTTACCCGATGTAACCCTTGAATTTATTCAGCTCCCTGACTGAGGGCCACCAAACGTAATCCAAAATATAGAAATCACATCTGCAGAAACCAAGTAATATGATGAAATACACCCTTAAGGCCTATTCCATAATGGAGTACGGGCAGCGGAAGGATAAGGAGGGAAACCCGCATCAGGAGGATGCCATCTGGCCCACCGCCGAGAGCTTGTCTGACACTGACCGTGTGTTTGTGCTGTGCGACGGCATGGGTGGCCACGATGCCGGTGAGGTCGCTTCACAGACGGTGAGCGAGACACTGGGACGTGCCCTGCGCTTCGATGCCGAGGGTTTGCTTACTGACGCCACTTTGCAACAGGGGATGGCCGAGGCATACAACGCCCTGGATGCCCGCGACACCGGCGGCCCCAAAAAGATGGGTACAACCATGACCTTGCTGGCGCTGGATGCCGGGGGTGCCGTCATTGCCCACCTCGGGGACAGCAGGGTGTACCACTTCCGCCCGGGGAATACCCGCGATGAGACGGTGATATTGCATCGTACTGAGGACCACTCTGTTGTCAACGAGATGGTACGCCTGGGAGAAATGACTGAGGAGGAGGCCCGTCACGCCCCCAACAAGAATGTTATTACCCGGGCCATGCAGCCCAACATGGCTCGGCGCTGTCGGGCAGATGTGTTTCACCAGACCGATATTCTGCCCGGTGACTATTTCATGCTTTGCTCAGACGGAATCCTCGAACAGCTGACTGATGCCAACCTGCGATTCATCTTCAGCGGGCAGGGTGGGGATGCCGCAAACAAACTCAAGATACTGTTACAGCAAACCAAGGATAACAGCGACAACCATACAGCTTTCTTGATTGAGATAACGGGGGTTGAGGGAGATCCCACTCCGCGCCCCGAGGTTAACCCGAGCGCATATCCGCTTTTGGCATTTCCCAACCGTGCTGTGCCTACCCCGGTGACGATAAAGACGGTAAACGCGGCTGCCCCGCAGCCTGCGCCTCGGCCCGCGCAGGAAACCGCCCCGGCATCTCCCCGCGAGGAGGCCCCCATTACCTGGGAGGAGAGGCAGCCGGAGGCTCAACGTGGGCACGGCATAAGATTTCAGCCTGAGGTGCGCCGCAAACGCCCCGTGGCTGTCTGGGTGGTGGCTATAATATGTATTGTCGCTCTGATAGCCGTGGTTTTGATGCTGATACCTTCAGGCGAAGACAGTTCGGCATCTTATAGCAACGGCCCCGATGAGACGGCTGTGGATGTAGGGTATGAAGAGGTGAACAACTTTAACCGGCGACAGGAGGCTGAGCAGAGCGCTATTGATGCTGCAGCCAGGCAGGCTCGCTCGACAAAGGAGGAGATTACCGGCCCCGATGAGGCTGTGGGTGACCCGAATGATATGTGGAGTTCAACCGACCAGCCCTCTGCCGGGGAGGCATCCCCCGCCGGCGATGCCGGCGTCTCAGCCTCAGAGCGCGTGGAGTCGGCCGTGCAGTCAATGAAGCGCAGCTCAACCCCGACCTCTGACACCCCTGAGGTCCCTAAAGGCCACTAAGGAATCCCCTGCTTGCAAAATATAATTCCCTAATTTTCTGATATGCAGGAACATCTGTTGCCGGGCACTACACTGCAAAACGGCAAATACAAAATAGAGCAATTTTTAGCCAGCGGCGGCTTTGGTTGCACATACCGCGGTGTGCATGTGTTGCTGAACAAAAGGGTGGCTATCAAGGAGTTTTTCGTTAAGGATTTTTGTAACCGTGACGAGACAACCGGCCACGTCAGCGTCGGTACCGTCTCACGCAAGACCCTTGTAGAGAAGCTGCAGGAGAAGTTCCTGAAGGAGGCCCAAAGCCTGTGCCAGTTCAACCACCCGGGTATCGTTAAGGTAAGCGATATTTTTGAGGAGAACGGTACTGCCTACTTTATAATGGACTATATTGACGGCAGTTCGCTGAAGCAGATTCTTGATAAGAACGGCCCGATGTCTGAGGCGGAGGCCCTTAGGGTGATGCGCCAGGTGGCCGATGCCCTGCGAGAGGTTCACTCAAAGCACCGGTTGCATCTCGACATCAAGCCCGGGAACATTATGATAGACCGAAACAACCAGGCTATCCTGATTGATTTCGGCGCCTCAAAGCAATATGACAGTATCAGGGGGCAGAATAACTCAACCTTATTGAGTTGCACAAGCGGCTATGCCTCACCCGAGCAGATGAGTCAGTCAGTGCAGCATTTCCATGCCAGCACTGATATCTACTCTTTGGGTGCTACCCTCTATAAGATGGTAACGGGCGAAACCCCTCCCGATGCCCTGTCCATATTGTCAGAAGGAGGTATAGAGATACCTACCTCGGTGTCACCGGGGGTTGCAAACGCCATAAGCAAATCCATGCAGTCGGCCACGCGACAACGTCCGCAGAACGTTGACGAGTTTTTGGCAATCCTCGACGGGGAGACCGATGAGAATACTGTTATCTACGATAATCAACAAAGTGAGGATACCGAACTTTTTGATAATCCTCCCCAACCTCAACCGGAGCCTCAGCCTCAGCCCTCACCGACACCGGCTCCGAATCCGACCCCAACGCCGACTCAAAAAAAGCAGGGAATCGGACTAATGGGTGCAATTTTACAGGGGATACTCATAGGGGTAATAGTGTTGGGAATATTTTTCTTTATTGCCTCACAGATATAGACAACCCTTTGGATTGTTTTTTGAGGGATTATCAAATTTGTTGTAAGTTTGCACTATGATGCACCGATTGTTGTTGACGACACTGTGTTGGCTGACGTTGGCTGCCTGCGGCACACGCGGCGCAGCGAACCAAGCTGCGGCCGAGTCGGCGGTAACCCCCGCAGCGTTTGATGCTGACTCGGCATTGCAATACGTTGGGCAACAGGTGCAGTTCGGACCCCGCGTCCCCGGCTCCCCGGCTCATAACCGGTGTGCCGAGTGGATTATTGAAAAACTGAAACAATTCGGTGCCCGTGTGGACGTGCAGAGGATGGACGTCGCTTTGCCTGACGGCATGAAGATGTCTGTGGTGAATATCCTTGGCCGATTCCCGGGCACCGATTCTTTGGCAGCGCCAATTCTGTTGGTGGCGCATTATGACACACGCCCTTGGGCCGATGAGGACCCTGACCCCGCCAATCACAGTAAGCCGGTGCCGGGCGCCAATGACGGCGGTAGCGGTGTGGGGGTATTGCTCGAGACCGCCCGTCAGTTAAGCCTGCAGCCCCCTCCCATTCCGGTTGACTTGCTGTTTGTTGACCTCGAGGACAGCGGCACGTCAGGGGGAGGGGAGGAAACCACCGACACCTGGTGTCGCGGCACACAGGCTTGGGTGGCCGACGGTATGCCATACGGCAAAAACGGACAGCCCTGGCCAAGATACGGTATACTGCTGGATATGGTGGGCGGGGCCGGTGCCGTTTTCCCGCGTGAGTATTACAGCACCGCCGAGGCACGGGATGTCGTTGTGAAGGTGTGGAACGTGGCCAAGCAGGCCGGCCTTGAGGAGCGATTCCCTAACCGGGCGGGCGGGGCAGTGATTGATGACCACCTGTGGCTGACGCGTGCCGGCATCCCCACCGTGGATATTATCGAGAGCATGAACCCGCAGACCGGGTCATTTCCTCCTACTTGGCACACCCTGCAGGACGATATGTCGGGTATTGATGCCCAAACGTTGAAAGCTGTCGGGGTGCTTGTCAACACAGTGATTCGTCAAGAAAAGTAAATTATAGATATGAGCAGTATAGAGCAGAACCAGCAAGATGTCATTGAACGCTTTGAGGAGGTCGATGACTGGATGGACCGCTACGCAATGATTATTGACTCGGGTAACGAGCTGGCGCCGTTGCCTGAGGATAAAAAGACCCCTGACAGGCTTATCGACGGCTGCCAGAGCCGTGTGTGGCTGGATGCCGAGTTGGATCCCGAGGGGAAAATACGCTTTCAGGCTGACTCTGACGCGCTGATTGTCAAGGGTATAATAGCACTATTGGTTGAGGTTGTCGACGGTCATACCCCACAAGAGGTCTTGGACGCCGACCTGCACTTCATCAAGGACATAGGCCTGCAGGAGAACCTGTCACCGACACGCTCAAACGGCTTGTTGGCAATGCTCAAGCAAATGAAATATTATGCCCTGGCTTTCCGTCGCAAGCAACTTGACGAGGGCGCTGACAAATAAATAGTATCATCTAAAATTCAAAAATAATACCATGTTTAAAAACCAGCCTTCCGGGTTGTATGTGCTCTCGCTTGCCAACATGGGCGAGCGTTTCGGGTACTACACCATGTTAGCAATTTTCCTGCTGTTTTTGCAGGCTAAATTCGGGTTTGACTCAACCGTTTCGGGTCAGATTTACGCCACATTCCTTGCATTCGTGTATTTTACTCCGCTTGTAGGCGGTTATCTGGCCGACAAATGGAGCTTCTCAAAATGTGTTGTTACCGGTATCTCGGTCATGTTCCTGGGGTATTTGGTCATGTCCATACCCACGCCTATCCGCTCAACGGGCTCCTTGGGTATCCTCATCGCCGCCCTGGTACTGATTGCCATCGGCACCGGTCTGTTTAAGGGCAACCTGCAGGTGATGGTTGGCGACCTGTACAACGACCCCCGCTATTCATCACAACGTGATTCAGCCTTCTCAATCTTCTATATGGCCATCAATATCGGGTCAATGTTTGCGCCCATGACGGCCACCGCAATGTGTAACTTTGCCCTGCAGGGTGCGGGCCTCACTTACAATGCTGACCTGGCCTCGCTGTGCAACGGCTATCTTGACAATCCCGCCGGATTCGCGTCGGTAAATGAGCTGGCACAGCTTGCCGCCTCACACGGCATCGTGGCCGGCCAAACACTTGCCGAGTTTGCCGAGAAGTACATCAGCGTCCTTTCAACCGGATATTCATACGGCTTTGGTGTTGCATGCTTCTCGCTGGTAATCAGCTTCGCCATATACGCCCTGGGCCGTAAAACCTTTGCCCACGTTGTTGAAGCCGCCAAGCAGGCTAAGCTCGCTAAAAAGTCGGGCACCGCAACCGTTGACCTCAATGACAACCTCACCCCTGAGCAGACCCGCAGCCGCGTGGTGGCCCTGATGCTTGTCTTCGCCGTTGTCATCTTCTTCTGGATGGTATTCCACCAGAACGGCGCAACCCTCACCGAGTTTGCTAAATCCTACACCTCACCCGAGGCATTCGGCTTCACCCGTATCGGCTTCAATGTCTGGGCTCTCCTTGCCATAGCCATCGGCGTGTATGTAATCTTTGGCTTCTTCCAGACCAAAAGCAGCAAGACAAAAGGCATCCTGGGTATACTCTTTATCCTCATCGCCGCTGTTGTGGCCTTGTTCCTTATCAACACCCCCGATCCCGTCGACGGTATCCAACCGCAACAGTATCAACAGTTCAACCCCTTCTATGTTGTTGCCCTTACTCCCGTTTCACTGGCATTCTTCGGCTGGTTGGCAAGCCGCAAGAAGGAACCCTCTGCACCCCGCAAAATCGGGTACGGTATGTTGATGGCCGGCTTGGCTTACCTCCTGCTTATGCTCGGCTCATTCCAGTTCGGCAATGCCCTGAAAGGTAACTGCTCTCCCAACTGGCTGATTAGCACCTACCTGCTGCTTACCTGCGCAGAATTGTTGCTCTCGCCCATGGGTATATCTTTCGTGTCAAAGGTTGCTCCCCCCAAGTACAAAGGCTCAATGATGGGCGGATGGTTTGCCGCAACAGCTATCGGTAACTATCTGGTATCAATCCCCATGCTTTTGTGGCAGAAGATACCCACCTGGACACTGTGGCTCATCCTCATCTGCATCTGCCTTGTATCGGCCGCCTTCATCTTCTCGATTATGAAGAAACTTGAAGCCGCTACCGGTGACGAAGCCGTCCCGAGTCCTCAGGACCTCGAGTCTGTTGAGGACGACGCAATCTAACTCTCGCCCCAACCGCATTTCTACCCGGGAGGCCGTGCCCACGTGACACGGCCTCCCGCTCCATTTTCCCCCAAAAAACCTGTTCCTAACAGAGTAGAGAAGAATAAAAAATTTTGGTAGAATATAGATAGTTATTAAATTTGCGCTTGCAGAACGCTTGCCGAAGCCTCTTTTGGGGCTCGAGGGCGGGATGCACATATATTATAAAAGCGTTTATCAAGCGCAATTCTTGGCTTTCCGGAATCTCGCAAATTCTAAATCTCGGTCAAGGATTAAGCAACGATAGATGTCTCGGTATGATTTTATCTCCCGGGTATACGAGAGTATACCCGGATAGTACTATCATACAGCGTGAGGCTTCGGCGTTGCTCTTTCCACCGAGACGGGCAATGCGAGAGCCTTGGAAAGCGGGAAGAGCAAACGATACAGGCATTCACGCTTTTTTGTATAACCATCGGTCCGACTTGGGAATGCCTATAGGACAGAAGGTTTCATGAAAATAAAAACAATGCGTTTAGCATTAGTGGCAGGGATTATAGCCTTTTTGCCACAGCTTGGTTTTGCCCAAGGGTTCAAGTGGGAGATGTCTCCAAAGTATGTTGGAGAAATCCATGCCGGTTACAAAACCACGACTAAGGTCTCGGGATTTAATACCTACTCAGGTATGGTTGAGCTGGGTACTCTTCAAGGTGTATCCCTCAATCAATACTTAGACCTTGCTGTAGGTGTGGATGCAATTATGATGACCCATTATTACAGTGGGTGTGACCTTAGGTTCGGTGCCGATGTCTATTTTGACATGCGCCCTGCTTACCCAATTACCGACAAGTTCAAGGTATTTCTGGATTTAGGGCTCGGTGGCTACTTCGGCATCCATTCCGAACCCTCAATGGGCAGCGGCTTCTTCTGCCAATTCGGCCCGGGTATCCGTTATAAGAAACTGAATCTGTCATTAGGTTTACAAAATTTTGGAACGGGATCGGGTACCACCGCTTTCTTTTCAAAAATCGGTTTATATTTTTAAAGCACATCCCCTATGAAAGACTCTAAAAAGGACCAGATTATAAGTCGTCGTTCATTTTTTAAGAAAGCTGCCACTGCCGCGCTGCCTATTGTTGCCGCTATTGCTATGCCGTCATTGTTAACGTCATGTGAGATTGATGAACCCTTTGGGGGTGAAAGCGGGTCAGGGTGCAACGGATGTTCCGGCAAATGCTCATCGTCATGCTCAGGGTTGTGTACGCGTAGCTGTGCCAGCACCTGTAAGGCTCAGAGTATAAACATGACCGGATGCAACAATAGTTGTAAGGGTCATTGCTACGCAAGTTGCAAGAGCACTTGTAGCTCCTCCTCAAAATAATTTGTTTTTATACCTCATATAACACAGAGGGTTATGAAAGTAGATAAGGGTTATGCTAAAAGGCTACCCTTATCTACAATTGGGGATGAAATAATATAATTGTATCCGGTATGTCAGAGCTTATCAGGGTAACTCCCGATACTTGGGAGGAGGGGTCTTCAAAGACAATAACATTCATTGTGACAAAGGATTGTCAGCTGGCTTGTAAATATTGCTATCTTGTAGGGAAGAATGAGAAGGAAAGAATGACGTGGGATGTAGCTAAGCAAGCTGTGGACTACATACTGGCTCATGAGGCTGACTTCAATGAGAGGTCTGTTATTTGGGATTTTATTGGCGGGGAACCTTTTCTGGAAATTGAACTGATTGACAGGATATGTGATTACATAAAGACTGAAATGTTCCGCCTGAATCATCATTGGTTCAATTCATACCGGTTCTCATTCTCAACAAACGGCATAAATTATAATTCCCCGAGAGTTCAAGAATTCATAGAAAAAAACTATGAGCATCTGTCAATTGGCATCACTATTGACGGTACAAGGAAGAAGCATGACCTCAACCGTATATGGAAAGGGGGCGGCCCCGAGAGAGGCAGTTATGATGATGTAGTCAGGAATATACCCTTATGGCTAAGCCAGTTCCCCGAGGGAGCCACCAAGGTTACTATCAGCAGTGCCGACATTCCCTATATATGCGAGAGTGTATTACACCTGTACAGCCTGGGGATACGCACAGTAAACATAAACTGCGTATTTGAGGATGTCTGGAAAGAGGGGGATGATGCCCTTTTTATGGAACAACTGATAAAGCTTGCCGATGAAATAATCAACCATGGGTATTATAAGGATTATGACTGTTCCTTCTTCTCAGAGGGAATAGGGAAGCCTCTTGACCCGGTGCGTGATAATCAAAACTGGTGTGGTGCCGGACGCATGCTCGCCGTGGATGCTGCCGGCAAGTTTTATCCCTGTACAAGGTTTGCGGCATACTCTTTACGCAGCAAGCCACCGGTAATTATCGGTGATATTAATTCCGGTATTGACCATAATCTTGTACGCCCGTTTTTGGCATTGAATCGTGTGTCGCAATCCCCGCAACAGTGTATTGAGTGCGAAGTAGCCTCGGGGTGTGCATGGTGCCAGGGTGAAAACTATGATGCCGCCGACACTCCCACAATATACCAACGCTCAACTGCAATCTGCAAAATGCACAAAGCAAGAGTCAGAGCAAATAACTACTACTGGAATAAGCTTTACCGCAAACTTGAGATAGAGGAAGCCGGGGAAGATTCTCAAAAAAATGTTACACCCTCAGCCGAAAAAATATGCTAAAATATCTGATTGTACCCCTGTCCGGAAACAGTTCCTCTTTTTGTCATTATCCAATCGACAAGTTGGCTACCGAGGTACCTTTCATCGATGAGCAAATATTGTATGAAATCATTTTTTGGTCTATGAAAGAGAATCTGTCGGTACAGTTTATATATCCTGAACAAAGGGTCCCTGAGCGTCTGCAGGAACTTATCAACACAGTTGAACATATAAGTTTTGTCCCCGAAACCTGTGTTGACCCTAATATCCTCAGCAACGCGGATATCATTATTTCCGAGAACCTCGATATCCTGAACAAGCAGGAGGGCAAAATATATATTTTGCGACTTACTCTTAGGGAACTGTTATCGCGAGGGGCTGAATTGGTAGATTTGTTGACGCGGTCAATAAGGGTAAATGTGGTGATTACTGACATTAAGAACTTTTCAAGAGATGATATTGAAGCATACCGCGTCTTCTTGAGTCACGTTGCGGAGCATATTGTCGCTGAGGCTCACAAAGGCGTAGACCTGCAGCTGAATATCCTCACCGACAGGATGCGGCTAACGTCCATGCAGAATTGCAACGCCGGGGTTGAAAATCTTGCTGTGTCGCTAAACGGTAACCTCTATCCTTGCCCGGCATTTTTTGGTGATGCGCAGTTTAAGTGTGGCGACATTTTCAATGGATACACGGCGCCGTCCCAAAAACTTTTCAAGTTTGCAAACGCGCCGATTTGCACGGTGTGCGATGCTTTCCATTGCAAACGATGCGTGTGGCTTAACCGTAACCTTACCCATGAGGTCAATACCCCGGGGTGGCAACAGTGTGTAATGGCTCATCTTGAGCGAGAGGTTGGCCGGGAAGCACTTGCACGCATTCGTAGAAATAGACCGGACTTTTGTCCGCAGATTCATATTCCTGAGATCAATTACCTTGACCCGTTAGATAAATTGTAGAAGCTATGAAGAAAATTGTTGGATGCGTTTCTGAGCAGGAGCGCGATGAGATACTAAATCTGTTTGAACGCCGCAACGGGCTGGCTGAGTTGGCTAAAGTCCTGTCGCCGAACAATACAGAGCTTTATGAGAAGTTGGTGGCCGACATGGGGGAGAATGCCACTCGATTCCAGGCATGGTGGGATGATGCCGCCGCTAAATACAACTGGGAGTCGGCTGCTGACGGCCGATGGGAGATTGATTTCCAAACTTGTAAAATCTATTTAGTTACAGAGATATGATACTGTGCATGATTGGTGGCACTGAGTTAATACTGATATGTGCCGTTGTACTCCTCGTTTTCGGGGGGAAAAAGTTGCCTGAGTTGATGAAAGGAATGGGGCAGGGAATACGAAGTTTCAAAGAGGGGATGAACGACCCCGGTGTGACCATTGATTCCCGACAGAAAACCCTGGAGGCGACGGAGGATAGCCCTAACCTCGAGTCCGAGGAAAAGTGAACGGGAACGCAGAAGCAAACACTTCCCTGACGTTTGGGGGGCACCTTGAGGTCCTGAGGAGAATGCTCCTGAGGGTTCTGTTGGTTGTTGTCGTTTTTGCCGGGATAATCTTTTGTTTCAAAAAAGAGACTTTCAGAATTCTGTTGGCTCCACATTATTCTGACTTCTGCACTTTCCGGTGTATTGAGGACATCCTCAGCCTTCTGGGCTCATCCTTTCGTTTTGATGAGTTCAAGGTCTCACTTATCAGTACTGAGCTGTCAGCACAGTTCATGACCCACATCACTGTGTCTTGTGTCTTGGCTATGCTGCTGGCTTCCCCCTATATCTTGTTTGAGCTATTCAGATTTATCTCTCCCGCGCTGTATGAGAATGAGAAAAGGTATTCAAACGTTGTCGCATTCGTCATTTACCTTTTATTCATACTCGGGCTACTCATGAGTTATTTCGTACTTTTCCCTATCTCATTCCGCTTTTTGGCAAATTATCAGGTAGATGAGACGGTGACTAATACTATAACTCTGGACTCATACATCTCTACTTTCGCTACCCTTACCTTTCTGATGGGGATAGTATTCCAGCTACCCGTGCTCTGCTACATCCTGGGAAAGATGGGGGTTATTGATGCCGCATTGCTGAAGAAGTACAGGCCGTATGCCCTGGTGGTAATAATGCTTGTTGCGGCCATTATAACTCCCCCTGATATCTTCTCCCTGATACTGGTATCCATCCCGATTTATGCCCTGTATGAATTAAGTATTTTTGTTCTCAGAAATATGCGGGTCTCTGAAAACTGACCGGGGAGGTTCATATCTGTTTGCAGGTTGACGGTACCGGGCGCTTTCTGATTTAGCTTTCTCTGATGGATAGGGCATTTTTTGGAAGTAAAAAGGTGAGGGTGATAGGGTTGAGGATTTTCGGGAGGGGGATTGACGCCACGGGTGTGTTAATTTTTCTGAACAGATAGGGGGTATAGGTGTTTTTTTATATTTTTGCAAAAAATAGGGGCATTATGCTCCTGTGTAACCTTACTTCTCAAGCAATCTCCTCGCTCTTCTCAACCCCTCGCTCTTCTCAACCTGCAAGAAAATAAAAAAAACACCATAAATGACCCGTAAATGGACCTACGAACCACTCACTTCAGAAGAGCAGAGACTTGAGTCGGACCTGGCGCGGTACTATGACGGCTCAAAAGTGGTCAGCGAGTTGCTTGTTCAACGCGGAATCACCACCCCGGAGGAGGCTGAGAGGTTTTTTCACCCTTCACTGAAGCATCTGCATGACCCCTTTCTGATGCCCGACATGGACAAGGCCGTGGCGCGCCTTAACCAGGCTATGGGGGCCAAGGAGCGCATCCTGGTTTTCGGAGACTATGACGTTGACGGCACCACCGCCGTGGCGTTGGTATACCGGTACCTGCGCAACTTCTACTCAGCTATCGACTATTACATACCCACACGTTATGACGAGGGGTATGGAATATCAAAGGAGGTGATTGACCGTGCCGCTGAGTCCGGCACAAAACTGATTATAATCCTTGACTGCGGCATCAAGGCGGTTGAGGAGATTCGTTATGCCAAGGAGCGTGGCATAGACTTCATTATTTGTGACCACCATGTCCCCGATGAGCAGTTGCCCGAGGCCGCTGCCATCCTCAACCCCAAGATTCCCGGCAGTACCTACCCCTGCACTGAGCTTAGCGGGTGTGGCGTCGGGTTCAAGCTGATGCAGGCTTTTGCACGGTCAAACGGTCTGGACAGTGCTGAACTTGAGTCCATGCTTGACCTTGTCGCTGTCTCTATCGCCGCCGACCTGGTGCCGATGGTTGATGAGAACCGGGTGTTGACCTATCATGGGTTGAAACGCCTCAACCACAATCCCAATCTGGGCTTGCGGGCAATTGCGCGCATTTGCGGCCTGGCGGGCAGGGAGCTCAACATCAGCGATGTAATCTTCAAAATCGGGCCGCGCATTAACGCCTCAGGACGCATGCAGAGCGGGCGTGAGGCTGTGGAACTGTTGGTGAGCCGCGATTCGGCCGACGCCATGGCGCGTGCAAAGGCCATCGACCAATACAACCGCGACCGCAAGGAGCTTGACAAACGCGTCACTGAGGAGGCCAACGCCATCCTTGACGCACGGGGCGAAACCGACAACGACCATCGCTCTATCGTCATATACAATCAGGACTGGCACCGAGGCATAATCGGTATTGTGGCAAGCCGCCTCACCGAACTGTATTACAAGCCCGCAGTGGTGCTTACCCTCTCAAACGGGTTGGCTACCGGCTCGGGCCGGTCGGTGCAAGGCTTTGATATATATAAGGCTGTGGACTCAATGCGCGACCTCATTGAGAACTTTGGCGGACACCCATACGCTGTGGGTCTGTCACTGAAGCCCGAGAATATACCCGAGTTCACCCGTCGGTTTGAGGAGTATGTGTCACAGAACATACTGCCCTCACAACGTCAGCCGCAACTTGAGATTGATTCGGTGATATCCTTCAGCGAAATCACACCGCAGTTCATTCAGCATATACGCCGTTTTAACCCCTTCGGGCCCGGCAACCAGAAGCCTGTGTTCTGTACACGACGAGTGCGTGACTTCGGTACCTCAAAGTTGGTGGGCAAGCAGGGCGAGCATATTAAACTTGAGCTTGTTGACGACACCTCGGGCAAGGTGTATAACGGCATAGCCTTCAACATGGCGGGAGTATTCGACCACATCCACGCCGGGCGCCCGTTTGACATCTGCTATACCATTGAGGACAATAAGCACCCCTCAAGGCAGGGCGAGATACAGCTGCTCATCAAGGAGCTGCGCATGGTCAGCGAGGCTCCCCAACGATGACCCCACGGCAGGCCCTCCAAAAATATTGGGGCTTTGACGACTTCCGCCCCCTGCAACTCGACATCATCAATGCCGTGCTGCAGGGGCGCGATGTTTTGGGGCTGATGCCTACCGGGGGCGGCAAGTCGTTGACATTCCAGGTGCCCGCGGCTATTTTGCCGGGTATAACACTGGTAATCACCCCGCTGATATCCCTGATGAAGGACCAGGTTGACAACCTGCGCCGCCGTCATCTCCCCGCCGCCATGTTGCACTCGGGGATGCTGAGGCATGAGCAGCAATATGTCGCAGACCGTTGTATTGCCGGTCGTGTCAAACTGCTGTACGTCAGCCCCGAGCGTCTAACCTCACCCACCTTTAAAGGGCTCCTCAATTCCATTGAAGTTTCCCTGATAGTGGTTGACGAGGCACACTGCATCTCACAGTGGGGCTATGACTTCCGCCCCTCATACCTGCGCATCAGCGACGTACGACGACAGTTGCCCGGGGTCAACGTGCTGGCTTTAACGGCCACGGCAACGCCAACAGTGGTTGAGGATATTCGTTGCCAACTCGGCTTCAACGACAAGGCTCCGACCTTCAGCATGAGCTTTGTGCGTGACAACATCAGTTACCTCAAACGCCATACCGATGCCAAGGAGGAGATGATGGTGCGCATTCTCACCTCAGTACCCGGGTCGGCTATTATTTATGTGCGTTCTCGCACTCGCACCAAAACCATCGCCGAGGCCCTCAGTGCCCGCGGTCTGTCGGCCGACTTTTACCATGCCGGCCTGGCCCCGCAAGACAAAACGGAGAAGCAAGAGAGCTGGCGCCGGGATGAAACGCGCATCATGGTGGCAACCACCGCCTTCGGCATGGGCATTGACAAGCCCGATGTGCGCATAGTGATACACGCCGATGTCCCCTCGTCGCTTGAGGAGTACTATCAGGAGGCCGGGCGTGCCGGGCGCGACGGATTGCCCGCTTTTGCCGTACTGCTAACCGGCAGCCGCGACCGCGCCGTGCTGATGCGCCGCCTGTCCCGCTCCTTCCCCGAAAAGGACTTTATTAGGCGTGTGTATGAACTGGCATGCGTGTACGCCGATATCGCAGTGGGTGAGGGTGCCGGCAAGCTTTTCTCCTTTGACGTTGACCAATTCAGCACGCAGTTCCGCCTGCCACCCTCCGAGACCCTCAGCGCCATTCGCATTCTTGCAAGAAGCGGATATTGGGACTTTGTTGAGGAGGGGGACGCTATGGCACGGGTCATGATGGTTGCCGCCCGTGAGGAACTCTACCATATTGACCTCACCGCGCCCGCCGAGCGTCTGCTGCAGGCCCTGTTGAGACAATACACCGGGCTCTTTGCCGACTATGTCCCCGTGTCTGAACAACTTTTAGCCGGCCGTGCCAACCTCACCGCCGACGAGGTGTACGACACCATGCTGTACCTAACCCGCAAGCATGTGCTGCACTACATCCCGCGGCGCATGACCCCGGCGTTGTTCATGGTCACCTCCCGCCTTGAGGCACGGCACCTGATAATTCCCCGTGAGGTCTATGAGGTGCAACGCGACCGGATGGAACAACGACTGCATGCCATGGCACATTATGCCTTTGATGACAACGACGATTGTCCCGTGCAGGGAATGCTGCAATATTTTGGCGACACCGAGGCGGCCCCGTGCGGAAAATGCGACACCTGCCGTGCCAAAGCATCCCGCAACAAGCCCGCGGCTGACCTGGCATACATCGCCGCAAGGCATCCCGATGGCATAACAGTCGATGCCTTAGCCCGCATAGCCCGCCTTTCCCCCGCCGAGACCGCCCGCCGGATACGTTCCCTGGTTGATGACGGCAAGCTCCAAATCCACGGCACCACCGTCCTCCCCGCCTGACGTCGGTCCCCTCAGCACTGAAACCGTGGGTAGGGAGAAATAAATTGGTGTGCTGTGATAAAAAATGCGTATCTTTGCGCGCGTATAGTTCTGTTGACTATATCAGTAGTTACAACTTCTATTTTCAAGATAAATGAGTAAAGAGAAAAAGTTTCTGACGTGTGACGGTAACCAGGCTGCTGCACATGTGTCCTACATGTTCACTGAGGTGGCTGCAATTTACCCCATCACACCCAGTTCCACTATGGCAGAGTATGTTGATGAGTGGTCGGCCGCAGGTCGCAAAAACATCTTTGGTGAGACCGTCACCGTGCAGGAGATGCAATCTGAGGCCGGTGCTGCCGGCGCATTGCACGGCTCGTTGCAGGCCGGTGCGTTGACAACCACCTACACTGCCTCACAGGGTCTGCTGTTGATGATTCCCAACATGTACAAGATTGCCGGCGAGCTGCTCCCCACGGTTTTCCACGTGTCAGCCCGCACCCTGGCCAGCCACGCCCTCAGCATCTTTGGTGACCACCAGGATGTGATGGCCTGCCGCCAGACCGGTTTTGCAATGTTGGCCGAGGGCTCGGTACAGGAGGTTATGGATCTGGCCGGCGTTGCCCACTTGTCAACCATCAAGAGCCGCGTCCCCTTTATTAACTTCTTTGACGGTTTCCGCACCAGTCATGAGATTCAGAAGATTGAAGCTATTGATGCCGAGGATCTTGCCCCGCTTTTGGACCGTGAGGCCTTGCAGCAGTTCCGCGACCGCGCCCTCAACCCCGAGCGTCCCGTGGCACGTGGTATGGCTGAGAATCCCGATGTATTCTTCCAGCATCGTGAGTCTTCAAACGAGTTCTATCTGAACGTCCCCGCTGTTGTTGAGGAATATATGGCCGAAATCAGCAAGATTACCGGCCGTGAGTACAAGTTGTTCAACTACTATGGCGATGCCGATGCCGAGCGCGTGATTATCGCCATGGGTTCCGTTACCCAGTGCGCCCAGGAGGCTATTGACTATCTTCGCAAAAAAGGCGAGAAAGTGGGCCTGGTGAGCGTGCACCTCTATCGCCCCTTCTCGGTGAAACACCTGTTGGCAGCAATCCCCGCCAGCGCCAAGCGCATTGCCGTGCTTGACCGCACCAAGGAGCCCGGAGCCGCCGGTGAGCCCCTCTACCTCGACGTGGTTGAGGCATTCAAGGGCGTTGAGAATGCTCCCCTGATTGTCGGCGGTCGCTACGGTCTGTCATCAAAGGACACCACACCGGTACAGATCCTTGCCGTTTATGAGAACTTGGCACTCCCCGAACCTAAACACGGTTTCACCATCGGCATTGTTGATGATGTAACCTTTACATCGCTCCCCGTCGGTGAGGAGATGGCTCTGGACGATGAGAGCAACTTTGAGGCTAAATTCTATGGCCTCGGAGCTGACGGTACTGTCGGTGCCAACAAAAACTCTATCAAGATTATCGGTGACAATACCAAGAAGTATTGCCAGGCCTACTT
>CAYMNF010000022.1:0-29741 GCA_964391735.1 uncultured Bacteroides sp.
CAACAGTCAGGTTTTATTATTGACGGTGCCGCGGATGCTATACTTAACATCTGCTCTCCGATTTTGCGAAAAGACGGCGCGCCCGCCGAGATTGATATTTTCAGTCCGGATGCTGCCGGGGCAGCGTTTTTGACCAAAGCCGGTATAACTTTTGACGGGAAAACTCTTAGCCTGGGCAACCTGACGCGTATACTCAACTACACCGAGGGTCTTAGCCCTATAACCGAGTTGACACTGACGGCATTCTCCCCCGGTGGTAAAATGTCTCAGCCGAAGACAATCACCATCACCACCTTACCCTTAGGCGTTAGTGTCACCGCCGTGCATTCTGCCGTGATAGGCGTGAACAAGGCGGTTGTAGAGGTCACGTCAGACATTGACCTGCGGCGTGACAAGGCTGAACTGTCGGCGTTCATGATTGAGGGTAGCTCAGGGCGCAAGGCGCTTGAGGTTCTAAGCGTTGAGGCCATGGCTGAGACGGGACGCTATCAGGTGGTTATCCAGTTGCCTCGCGGCACAGCTGATGTCACTGTTGAGCTGATGTTCAACGGGCAACGCGTGGGCGAGTTCCTTGTGCCACGAATATCACCTGAGTTCACAGTTGAGGCTGACGCATTCGCTTGCAATGCCGTGTTGCGTGTGGTGGCCTCGGATGACCAACTGCGCAGCTTTATCGTTGAAAATGCCACAGTAATGGTAAACAACGAAAACGCTACGGTAATGGGTCGCGACCCCGAGCGTGGAACCATCACCGTCACCGGACTGCAATCTGCCGGTAAATATGACGCTGTATTGCGGTTGCAGCCTGAGGGGGAGGGGATACACTGCCGGTTCACCACCGAGCATGCAAGGGGTTTGCCTAACGGAGACTTTGAGGATACCAAAGAGTCGGTGAAAACAGGTAGAATACCCTCAGGAGGCCGTTATTCCCAAACCATAGTGCCCATTTTCAATTCTCAAAACACCGGGGGTTATCATTGTGATGCGCCGGTGAAGTGGGCGAACACCAACGCCAAGACATGCGGCGAGGGGTGGAAAACACCCAACACGTGGTACATGCACCCCTCGGTGATGTCGACCGACCGCAATCCCGCCTCAGGCGATATGGCTGT
This sequence comes from uncultured Bacteroides sp., assembly GCA_964391735.1. Classification (GTDB taxonomy): domain Bacteria; phylum Bacteroidota; class Bacteroidia; order Bacteroidales; family Muribaculaceae; genus CAG-1031. The sequence continues at coordinate 1,113 of CAYMNF010000022.1, forward strand.
CATTTTGCAATCCACGGCATTTGACCCCGACGGTGAGGCAATCCCTGATTTCCTGCAGACAGCCGAGCCGTACACCCCCTATTCACAAAACATACCCAACATCAGATATCGTGCTGCCGGGCGCCTGTTTCTGGGGACATACCGGTTTGACCCCGCTACAATGACTGAGAGCTATCAGCCGGGAATTAACTTTGATGCTCGCCCCTCATCGCTAAACGGATACTTTAAGTATCTCCCCTCAGAGGCCGATGCCACAGACCGGGGATTGGTTGAGGTGCGTGTGCTTGACGCTGCCGGCCGCGTGTTGGCCTCAGGCAGTGTGCGCCTCGCAGCTGCCAACAGTTGGACAGCATTTGCCGTGCCGCTGACATACAATCTGTTTGGTGTCAAGGCCGCCCGGCTTGAAGTCACCATTGCCTCGTCGGCCTCAATCGGCACCATTGAACAGGAGACCCGGTCGGTGCATACATTTGATGACGTGCGCACAGCCACATCCCTGGGGAGCACGTTATACATTGATAATCTTTCGCTTGCTTATTGATTTTGCCGGAGAAATGAAGTTTTTCTTACGCCTAATATTAGCCTTAACCCTGCTGTCGGCCTCGGGGCTGCCTCTCAAAGCACAAGAGAAGTTCTCTCGCGGGCTTGAGATGGTCTCTTTTGTTCCCAAGGGCCAATGGATAACAGGTGTGTCGGTCAGTTACAGCCAGAGCCATCAGAACAACTATCAGTTCCTGATAGTGGAAAACATATCGGGTGACACCTATACCTTCAAGCTTGCCCCCATGCTTTTCTATTCCTTCAAGGATAATTTGGCTGTCGGTGGCCGCATGGGCTATCGGCGTCAACAAACCAGGCTTGATGCGGCCAGTGTAATCCTTGACAAGGAGACATCCTATGACCTGGACCACCTTTATTCCATTTCCCACCAGTACTATGGCACGGCAGCGTTCCGCAACTACATATCCATGGGCCAGTCAATGCGGTTCGGCTTCTTCAACGAGGTGCAACTCGAGCTTGGTGGCGGACAGTCAAAGTTGGTCAACGGCACCGGCGAGGATCTCACCGGCACCTATGAGCGCATGTTCAACATCAATGTGGGACTGACACCCGGCTTGATAATGTTCCTCAGCAACTATTCTGCCCTTGAGGTCTCGATCGGTGTCCTGGGTTTTAGCTACCAACATACCCACTCAATCTCAGATCAGATTTATGTGGCAAACCGCCACTCAAAGCAAGCTAACTTCAAGATTAACCTGTTCAGCGTCCAGTTTGGCGTTGCATTTTATCTATAAGGCAATGACAGGTTTTGATATGATTAAAAGGACACTTGCGGCAGTTGTAATTGCTGTATCGGGATTGTCGGCAGGGGCCGTTGAGCCTGCTGATTCCCTCACTTCCACCCCGGTGACCGTGGAGCAGCCTCAGATAAGTGAGTTCTCAGCTGAAAAAACCATCAAGGCCGATGAAAATCTCCCTGACATGCGGGTGATTGTAGGCAATGACACCGTGTCAATGATTTTGAAGCAGCGCAACTTCGGTCGATATGACCGCGGCCTTTATAACTTCCTGTTTATCCCTAAGGGGCAATGGGCTTTCGGGTTGTCGGCCTCTTACGGTGAGTTTGATGCCGAGGATGTCCAGATTCTCTCCCTGATGAAGGATCTCAACTTCAAAGGCAAACTTTACTCGCTCAAGCCTGAGGTGAACTACTTTATTCGCAACAATCAGAGCATCGGCTTTAAGTTCAATTATACACGTGGCGAGGCTGACCTACACGGCGTGTCAATAGACTTTGATGAGGATATCAACTTCTCATTGAAGGATATAAGTTATTACAGTCAGTCATACGGCGTTGCTTGCTTCTACCGTAACTATATCGGGTTGTCCACAATGAAGAGGTTTGCCATCTTCAATGAGGTTGCCCTGAATTTTGCCTCCGGGTCTTCGCGGTTTATCCGCTCATACAATGACGAGCCGCGCGACACGCGCACCAACACCACGAGTGCAGCCTTGCAGTTCAGCCCCGGTGTCACCATGTTCATAATGGATTATGTCTCATTCAACATTTCCTTCGGCGTGTTCGGCGTAAACATCACGCATGAGAAGCAGACCACCAACGGGATAGAGGAGGGTAGTCGCACCACATCAGGCGCCAATTTTAAGTTCAACTTGTTTAACATCAGCTTCGGTATAGGTGTCCACATATAAAATACAGAAAATAAAGCGCGCGTCAGGGGTGGTTTTCGCAATTGCCCTTTTGACGTTGGTTGTCGGGTGTATCCACAATGACATCCCGTATCCGCGCATCCCGGCCGGCTTCACATCCATCGTTGCGGAGAACACGGTGCAGCCCGCCTCGATTGACTCGGTTAACCGCACCGTCACCTTCTTTCTTGATGAGGTTGCCGACCCGGCAAATGTCCGTGTTAATGATTGGACACTGTCCCCCGAGGGCGCCGAGTGGCCCGACTCGGCCCTGTTCCGCGCCGGCGTGGACCTGATGAAGCCTAAGGTCACCACTGTGCATCTGTATCAAGATTATACCTGGACCTTCAGCGTGGTACAAGAGATTGAAAGGTACTTTACCGTTGAGGGACAGGTGGGTGCATCAACCATTGATGTAGCCGGACAGCGCGTGGTGGTGTCTGTGCCGATGCAAGCTGATGTGCGACACCTTGTGGTCGCCTCCATGAAGTTGGGGGGGCCAGAGGCGGTCTACTCCCCGCAGTTGGTTGGCGAAGCAGTGGACTTCTCAGCACCTGTTCGCGTTGAGGTCACCGAGCATGGACGCACAGCGGTATGGACAATATATGTCGAGATGGTTGAGGCTACCGTAACAATTGACCGTGTAGATGCCTGGACCTCGGTGGCATGGCTATATGGCTCGGCCCAAGAGGGTAAGGACAACGGATTCCAGTATCGTGAGGCCGGGACAACTGAATGGATCAAGGTCCCCGAGATGTGGATTTCGGCTCAAGGGGGAGCCTTCACGGCTCGCCTGCAGGACCTGGAGCCTTTGACCGCTTATCAAGCACGAGCATACAGCGACACCGAGTACACACCGGTGGTTGACTTCACCACTGAGGATGTCTACTCTATTCCCAACGGTAACATGGACAGCTGGTGGCTTGACGGCAAAATATGGTGCCCCTGGCCCGAGGGTGGACAACGCTATTGGGACACCGGTAACAAGGGCGCCACCACATTAGGTACATCAAACTCATTCCCTGATACCGATACGCCAAGCGGTACAGGCCTGTCGGCGTGTCTTGAGACACGGTTCGTCGGCATTGCCGGCATCGGTAAACTTGCTGCCGGCAACCTCTTTGCAGGTTCCTATGTCAAGACGGTCGGCACAAACGGAGTGTTGAGCTTTGGCCGTGATTTCTCAATGCATCCCTTGGCACTTGAGGGCCAGTTCAAGTACAAGACAGCCCCGATTTCATCCACAACCTCAGGGTTCGAGCAGATGAAGGGCCAGCCTGACACTTGCGTGATGTGGATTGCCCTGATCGACTCCCCTGAACCTTTCGAAATCCGTACAGCTCCAAATGACCGGCATCTCTTTAACCCCGATGACCCTGAGGTCATTGCCTATGGCCGGTATGAGGTCGGTTATGATGTTTCAAACTGGACCCGCTTCACGGTACCCCTTGTCTACAAAGACACCTATCGTCGCCCAACGTATATGCTGATAGTTTGCAGCGCCAGCAAGTATGGCGACTACTTCACCGGCGGCAACGGTGCAGTCCTATGGGTCGACGACCTATCCCTGCAGTTCTGATATTACTTACTTATTCATACAAAAAAATCCGGGGGAAAGAATCCTCCGGATTTAATTTTTTTTACTGCTAATGTGTTGCGTCGTTACTCCACAACTAACAGCGCATGATTCTTTTTGCCGCGCTGCACATGTATGTAGCGGTTGTTGAGCAACATGTCAGTGGTTGCCGGGGCGTTCGGGTCTGTGAGTTTCTCCTTGTTGATGCTTACGCCACCACCTTGGGTCATCTTGCGCATCTCACCTTTTGAGGGGAAAACGGGTGCTTTCTCTGTGAGGAGGTCAACCATTTTGATGCCCGCCTCTATGTCGGCACGGCTGACGTTAAAGCGGGGCACGCCGTCCATAACGGCGAGCAGGGTAGCCTCGTCAATACGGTGCAGGATGTCGGCAGACTTGTTGCTGAAAAGAATCTGCGACGCCTCAACGGCGGCTTCGTATGCCTCAGCAGAATGCACCATGGTGGTAATCTCCTTGGCAAGGCGTTTTTGCAGGGGGCGACGCCCGGGGTCTTCAGCCTGCTCCTTTACCAGGGCCTCAATCTCCTCACGCGGCAAGGTCGTAAAGATCTTTATGTATCGTTCGGCATCATCATCACCGGTATTCAACCAGAACTGGTAGAAGGCGTAGGGTGATGTGCGCTCGGGGTCAAGCCACACGTTGCCCTGTTCGGTCTTGCCGAACTTCTTGCCGTCAGCCTTGGTGATGAGCGGACAAGTCAGTGCAAACGCCTCGCCACCCTCGGTGCGGCGAATAAGCTCCGTGCCCGTGGTGATATTGCCCCATTGGTCGCTGCCACCCAACTGCAGGCGGCAATTGTGGGTGCGATACAGGTTCAGGAAGTCATAACCCTGCACCAACTGATATGAAAACTCGGTGAAGGACATTCCCTGCTGGTTTTCACCGCTCAGGCGCTTCTTCACTGAGTCCTTGGCCATCATGTAGTTTACAGTGATGTGTTTGCCCACATCACGAATAAAGTCCAGGAACGAGAAGGGCTTCATCCAGTCATAGTTGTTGACCATGACAGCAGCATTGGGGGCGTCCGAGTCAAAGTCAAGAAACTTGGCCAGTTGCTTCTTTATCGCTTCCTGATTATGGCGCAGGGTTTCCTCGTCAAGCAGTTTGCGCTCCTGGCTCTTCATTGACGGGTCGCCGATCATACCGGTGGCACCGCCAACCAGAGCGATGGGGCGGTGGCCGGCGCGTTGAAAGTGTTTCAGCATCATCACGCCTACCAAGTGGCCTATGTGCAGGGAGTCGGCGGTGGGGTCAATACCCAAATATGCCGTTGTCATCCCTTTCTTCAACTGCTCGTCGGTGCCGGGCATCATCTGGTGAATCATGCCTCGCCATGTCAGTTCTTCAACAAAATCCATTTCGAGAAGTTTTTTTATGTGTAATTAATGTGTTAGGCAAGCTCTGCCAGGGCTGCCGCGATGCGCCTGTATGCCTCCTCAATCTGCTCCTCTGAGGTAGCATAACTCAGGCGTATGTATCCCGGCAGGCAGAAGGCCGCGCCGTCAACGGTTGCCACATGGGCATGGTTGAGCAGATACATGGCCAGGTCGCCTGAGGTCTTTATCTCTGTGCCGTCAGCCGTCTTCTTGCCAAGGTAAGCGCTCACCTCGGGGAAGAGGTAGAAAGCGCCCTGGGGCTCATTGACCTTCAGGCCCGGAATTGAACGGAAAAGCTTGACGATGAGGTCGCGGCGGCGCATGAAGGCCTCACACATCTCCTCAACGCACTTTTGCGAGCCTGAATATGCCGCTTCGGCCGCTTTCTGGGCTATTGATGAGGCACAGCTGGTGGTCTGTCCCTGCAACTTGGTTATGGCTTTGGCAAGGGGAAGGTTTGAGGCTGAGTACCCGATGCGCCAGCCCGTCATGGCATACGCCTTTGATACACCGTCAATAACGATTACGCGGTCCTTAATCTCAGGGAATGAGGCCATTGAGGCATAGCTGCCGGTATAATTTATATGGTGGTAAATCTCGTCGCTGAGAATTACTATGTCGGGGTATTGCACCAACACGTCAACAAGTGCCTGCAGCTCATCACGCGTATACACAGCCCCTGAGGGGTTTGACGGCGAATTGAACATTATTAGGCGCGTGCGGGGCGTGATGGCGGCCTTCAGGGACTCAGGGGTTATCTTGAAGTCGCTCTCGATTGAGGTGGGAACCGTCACAGACTTGCCGCGTGCCAGTTTCACAATCTCAACATAGCTTACCCATGCCGGGGTGGGGATTATCACCTCGTCATCGGGATTCACCACGGTCATCACGGCGTCAAAAAGTGCCTGCTTGGCACCGTTGGCAACAACAATCTGCTCAGGGGCATATTCCAGCCCTTCAGACAGCATGTTCCCGCTAATGGCTTGCCGCAACGACAGATACCCGGGGACCGGGGTATAGTGGGTGTAGTTCTCGTCAATTGCACGTTTGGCCGCATCCTTTATGTGGCGCGGTGTGTCAAAGTCAGGCTCGCCGAGCGACAGATTGATAACATCAATCCCGTTTTGGCGCAACTCATTGCTGCGCTGTGACATAGCTAACGTTTGCGAAACGGCCAAGGAGCTGACCAAGTCTGAAATCTTCGTCATGGAATTAGGTTTGGTATTTGGGGCAAAGATAGGGATAATTTTGCGAAATAAATGTACCTTTGACACATGAAATTCTACCATCCTCTTATCATCCTATTTGCCGCACTGCTCGGCATCGGCTGTTCACATACCGAGAAAAATGCCGGTGAGGCCGGTAAAGCCGGTAACGCCTCTAAACCCGTTGATATCCGCACCGAGCGACTTGACGCCCGGTTGTGGGATAATGCCCCTGCTGACAGTGCCCTGATGGGACTCTGGACACAGATGGCCGGCACCTCGAGTCCGGCGGAGGTGAAGGCTTCAGCTATGTTCACCATGTTTGAGCCGGAGGTCCTGAAGGTTTTCCCCGCGAAGGTTAACCCCCTTGACGGCCTCAATAACCTCGGTGACCGCTGGAACAAGGTTATGCCAATTCCTTTCCCCATAAAAAGGGCTGCCACGGTGGTGCTACCCAAGATGCAGCAGGTGGTTGTCTCTGACTCCGTCCTCTTTGTGGTGTTGAACCACTACCTGGGTGCGCAACATCCTGCCTATAACGGATTCCCTGAGTATAAAAGGGTTATGAAGACCTCAGCCCGCATTTTGCCCGATGTTGCCGAGGCATTGACAGCGCTGAATTTCCCGGACAAGAGCCAAAATCTGATGCAAGCAATGATGTATCAAGGTGCGTTGGTTGAGGCGGTTATGCAGTTGACCGGACTTTCTGAGCAACAGGTACTCGGGTACACCGACCGGCAGATGGCTGAGGCCGACAAGATGCAGGACAAGGTGTGGAACGACCTGATTAAGCGCAAATTGCTGCTTAGCACCGACCCCACAGTGATTGCGCAGATGATTGAGCCCGCCCCCGCCACAGCCTTGGTAAGCCCCGATGCACCCGGTCGGCTTGGGCGCTTCATCGGTCATCGCCTTGTAAATCCTACCGGCAAAAAGCCTCTTGAGTCCCTTGCAACCCTCCTGTCTCCCGACTACTACACCAATCCTGAAGTCGTCAGAAATCCCCGTTAACCCGCTTTCCTGAAGCAAACAGAGGAACCGAGATTTGGATTGTTAAATAATTTAACTATCTTTGCCGTTGAAAAGAGTTTCAGAAATCCTTATATTTCATAACCCGGTTTGGGCTTGAACAGTCCAAATCATAAAAATTCAATCAGTTATATGAAAAAGATTGCACTTTTGTTAGTGGCAGCCGCCATGTCTTTGTCAGCAGCAGCCAGTGATTGGTATGCAGGTGGTTCATTCGGTTTCTGGCGTAACGCAACAGACAACAACACTGTTTTCAACATCTTGCCTGAGGTTGGTTATAACCTTGACAGCAAAATGTCTTTGGGTGTAACCTTTGGTTTCCAGCATGAGTACAATGACGGCCACAGCCTCAATCTTGGCTGCATCAACCCCTATGTTCGCTACAAATTCTTCACCAACGACCGCGTTAGCATCTTCTGCGACGGTGGTGTTGACCTCGGTTTCGGAAAGGCTAAATACAAAGGATTTGACTCAGACGCCGCCTTTACTTACGGCATCGGTTTCCGTCCCGGCATCGCCTATAACATCAGCAGCAGCTTCAGCCTGGTAGCCCATGTAGGTTACCTCGGCTACAAAGGTGGCAACAATGCCTCAGGTGCTCCCGACCAGGGCGGTCTCGGTCTTGACCTCAACGACCTTAGCTTCGGCTTCTATTATAACTTCTGATAACACATCTTCCCCCCTGCGAGGCTGTCTGCCACCCCCGGCACGACAGCCTCGCGCCATTTATATCTCGCGCTCATAACCCCGGGCCCGATAAAAATCTGTGTAGCAACTGGTCACACCTCCGGGTGTTTTTCATGGGTGTGTAAATTGCTGTATGTTAATTGTTTATGCTGCAATTTGTTTACTGCGAACGATGCACGGCTCGTGCAATGCGGTTAAAATATGGAGATTACGCATCCATGCCAACACAACAGGTAATCTTCGACCAATAAATTGGTCGTTATCAAGGCGTTAATGTTTACCGTGGGTTTCACCCACGTCTACTATCTTGCACCACTACGTGGTGAACTCACGTGCGCACAATCCGCCGCATAGCAACCGCTTTTGCGGTTGAATATCGTAGCCGTGGGTGAAACCCACGGAATGCATAATTGAAAGAAAACGACCAATTTATTGGTCGAACAATACCCGTAATGAGGGTGTTCGTTTTTTTGCGTATTAGTCAGTTACCCAGGTATTTACTCAGTAATTTGTTTACCGCGAACGTAGGGCCGCACGAGCCGTACGGGTATTATGCCGTTGTCTGTAAAACTTTATTAATCTGTAATTTATGTTGGATTACGTTTTCATTACCCCCAACAAAAAACTGCGGCCCGGGGTGGGTCGCAGTTTTTTGTGTCGTGGATGGTTTTTTAGGGGATAAGTTCAAACTCTGAGGCGGCTCCCGTGTTGCCGGTGATGCCCCATGTGCCAAGTACCTTTGAGAAGGTTCCCTGAATCTTAATGGCCTTGCCATAGTTTTCGGGATGCTCAACAAGGTTAACCTGGCTGCGGAATTCGCTGTCAGCCGGTAGCTGAACTATCAGGCAGTTGCGGTAGTTTTTCTCAGTTGCCGACGGGCCGATTACTATGGTCAGCGGCATGGTTACCTGTGAGGTAAACTCTATGTCGGCGTTTGAGGTTACGGTGGTTACACCCGGGGCAACTGCACCTACTATGTAGCCCATTACCCAGCCTGAGCCGCCCTGTCCGGTTGACTCAAAGTTGATAACGTTGCCTATGCTGAAGGGTTTCTCTTTTGTACCGCCATCCTCGGGGATTGAGACAAAGCCAATGCAGTCGCTCTTGGCGCGCAAAAGCAGCTGCCAGCCTGAGGTGCCGTAGTAACTGAGGATACCAACAACCGAGCCGTTGCCCTCCGGAAGCAAGTCGTCCCAGAAGTTTGAGTAACCGCTGGTGCGTACAATCACTGAGGTGCCGTCTGAGAGGATGAGGTTGCGATTGGTGGTAACATGTAGTCCGTCGGTGAAGTCCAGCTTACCGCCCTCCTCAAAGTGGCAGTTGTCAAAACGCACCAACTGGCTCTGCATCTTTATCTGGTTGGCGGCGGTGGTGCCAAGATCAGCCGATGTTATTGTAAGGGTGTCAACCTTGGCGAGGTCGGGCAGTCCGTTGAGTTGAGTGTGAGCCAGGAAGAACTCTTTGGGCATAAAGGTTGCCTCCCAGGCATTGCCGGCGGCATACCACTCGGGGAAACCTATCTGCTGCAGGCCGTTGTATTTGCCCACATACATGTCGGTGAGGTCAACAACAACCTCCTGGCCTACGCGCAGCGTGGAGTACATGCTGTTGGCGTTGATCGAGAAGGCAAGCGCGCCCGTGGCATCCTGGATCACCAGGCTCTTGTAGATGTTGCCCGATGCGTCTGACGAGATAATGCGCCCCGCAATTATTATGTGCTCCCCGGCCTCGTTCAGCGCCACGGTGTCAATATAGTTGGTTGCGTCATTCCAATACTGGGTCTTGAACTCGGCAATCGTGGTGTTGGGGGTCCAGGTAGCTTTGGGGTCCTCCATGGCGGGGGCATCAACGTCATCCTGACAGGATGCAAGGCCCAGCATCGCCACAAAAGCAACCGCAAATATGTTTTTGATATTTTTCATTGTTGCAACATCTTATTTATAAAGGTTTTTAAAACGGTTTTTGGCAGCCCCGCTGAAGCCCGTGCAATCCTCGTTGCTGTTCAGCAACAGTTGCCAGCTGCCGTTGAAGTAGCTTGCCACGGCTGTGACGGTGCCGTTGCCGGCCGGGAGCATCTCATTCTTGAACGATGCATAGTTTGATGTACGTACAACTATCGATTTGCCTTGGGCATCCATCAGGTTCTGGTTTGTGGTTGACCCGTTGCGGATAAACGCCTCCTTGCCACCGTTCTGGAAGTGTACATCGCTGAGGGTTATCAGGCGGCCCTGCCACTTGATAAGCCCTTCGGCATTGCCGCTGCCTATTGAGGTGAGCTCACTGATGGTTGTGGGCACGGGGACAACGTTTGATGCCTGGGCCACACCCACCATGCGCACATGGCTCTGGAAGGCGGTCAGTGCCATACGTCCCACCTCGGTGCCACCGTTGTAGGGCTCTGAGCGGCCGATGCACATCAGGCCGGCATATTTACCGATGTCAAGCCCCGTGGCGTTCACAAGAATCTTTTGCCCGTAGGCATAGGTCTTATAGATGCTGTTGGCATCCAGGCTGATGGCTATGCCACCGGTCTCATCGGCTATGAACAGATATTTGTAGATGTTGCCCGATGCGTCTGATGATACCACTGTGGCCTCAAAGATATAGTCCTCATCATCAGCGTTCTTGCCGATGGTTACGGCGTAGTTGTTTTCGCTCTGCCAGAACAGCGCCTTCAGCTCGCTGATGGTGATGTTGGCCTCAGCACCCGGTGTCACAGGCGTGTCAGGGTTGTCAGGATCAGAAGGATCCATGCTGTCAAACCCTATGCAGTCGCTGACGGTGCGCAGGGTCAGCTGCCAGTCAGTACCGTAGTATCCGAGTATAGCAACCACCGACCCCTCGCCCGTGGGCAGCATGTCTGAAGCAAAAGTGGCGTACCCTGAGTTGCGTACCGTGATGGTGTTGCCATTGGCATCAACCAACTGGCGGTTGGCATTGCTGCCTGTGGGTGCAAAGGGCACTGAGCCGCCGTCGGCAAAGTGTACATTGTCAAGTCGCACCAACTGGCTTTGCCAGCGCTGCAACCCGGCGGCATCCTTTGAGGCGTTCAGCTCATCAATGGTGGTTGTGATGGTGTCAACCTTGGCTGCGTTGGGCAACCCGTTCATCTGGGAATGTTCCTGGAAAAAGGTGTAATCCATAAAGGTAGCCTCCCAGGCGTTGCCGGCAGCATACCATTCGGGATAACCCATCTGCTGCAGACCGTTGTATTTGCCTATGAACATATCGGTGAGGTCTATCACAACCTCCTGGCCAACACGGTACGTCTCATACATCTTCGTCTGGTTGATTGAGAAGGTGAGGGCAGCCGTCTCGTCCTGTATCACCAGGTTCTTATACACGTTGCCTGACTCATCGTTGGCAATAACGCGGCCTGCGATTATCACATGTTCACCGGCTGTTGTCAGCTCAATGGTATCAATATAGTTGCGGGCATCATCCCAATATTGGGCCTTAACCTCGGCAATGGTCGTATTGGCTTTTAATGTGGCTTCAGGGACAATGATGGGTGGGTAGTCAAAGTCATTGTCGCAACTTGTCATGGCCCCGCCCAAAGCAATCGCCGTCAACGCCGCCACCGGCAATATTTTATGTAGTTTCATGATGTCTAAAATCAATTTATGGTTGTATTAGAAGCGTATGCCGGCGTTGATGAAGACGCGTATACCCTGAGCATAATAATACTTGTTGGGATACTTGGTGGCATCGTAGTTGGTGTAGTCAAAGCGTCCTTGCTGGTAACCGTAGGTCTGGATCTTGCGGTTATTCAGCAGGTTGTATACCTGCAGGTTGAGGTTGAGCTGATACTTGCGAGCTATGTATATGAGCTTGCCAACCGAGGCGTTCAGCACAAAGGCGTTGTTGAGCTTGTCCTGGTCGGCCAGAGACTTCATCTTAGCCTCGAGTTCGGCACGGTCGGGATATTTCTCCCACAGGTTGGGGAGTGCCTCGTGGCGTACCGGCGACAGATTGACGTATGCATCGCCCATCCATGAGGCGTTAACGTTGAAGAACCATGACTTGGGGGCTGCCCAGTCAATGCCTACATTGACAGCTGTCTGCGGGGTACCACCCACGTAGAAGTTCTTGAGGTATACGGTCTGGGTGGTATCAGGCATCATACCGTTCTCGTAAGAGCGGGTACCCGTCGGGCGGTTCTTGTACTGATAGCGGGCAAAGGTCCCGGCAGCTGACAGTGTCAGTGAGGGGGTAAGCTTGTATGCCATACCTATCTCAATACCTTTGAAGCATTTGCGTACACCCTTCAAAACATAGTTCATGAAGGTTGAGTACTGGTCGTCATAGAACGATGTGCGCTCGGTCTGGTCATAGAACTCAGTCCAGAAGCCGCCCACTGAACCGCGGAAGCGACGATAGTTCCACACGTATGAGATGTCGCCTGAGAGGATGCGTTCAGCCTTCAGCCCTTCGATGGTGGTGTCCTTGATGCGCGGTGATATGTAGCTGTATTCAAACAACGGTGCCTCGCTGCCGTAGCTGGCGTGGGCCGTGATGAAGTTGCGGCCGTCAATCTTGTATACGGCGCCGGCCTTCACGCTTGCCGTGAAGAAGTCGTGGGTCTGACCCTTGCCGTATGAGTTGTTGGGGGCGCGGCCATTGCGCATCTTGCCATCGCGCTGGAAGGACTCATAGTTCACCTCAACGCCATAGTTGATATCCCAGTGCTGCAGATTGATGGTGTTCTGCGCCCAGAGGGTGCCCTTGTATGCGTTTATGTCATAGTCATAACCGAAGCGGTCACCCTTGACAACCTTGCGGTCAGGGTCATTGAGGTTGTTTTGCAGAATGTCAGGGTCTGCAGGGAAGTCGCGCTCTGAGTAGGTGTCAATATCTACCCAATATTTACCACCCAGAAGGTCGCGGATGGTCTTGAAATATGAGGCGCGGGTGTAGTTGAAGGTGGCACCGGCCTGCAGGTTCATGAAGTCGTTGAGCTTGGTGTTCAACGTTGAGTTCAGTATCAGGTTGAACTGGTTTGAGTGGCGGTCCTCAAGGATGTATGATGAGCCACCGCGACGGCTGCCAAGCTCGCTTTCTCCCATCAGGTTGTTGAGGTAGTTGGTTTGGTACATGCCATCCCAGTCAAGCTGACGGAATGACTCGTCATGTTTCCACAAGTCGGTATAGAGGTCAAAGACCTCGGGATCATCCTTGTAAAATGAGGGGAATCGGCGGTAATAGTCGGCACGCGGGTCGGCTGAGTTGTACCAGCTCAGGGCTGAGGTGGCATAGTGTACCCACCGCACGGCAAGCGCGGTGTTCACCGTTGTCTTCATGTCCTTCCCTTTCCACAACCAGTTAAGGATAGCAGTGGGGTCAAAGGTGTTGATGATCTTTGAAGAACGCTTTTTCCCATCTTGCCAGCCCCAGTTGGGATTGTAGAGGTAGTTGTCAGTAAGCTCGTATGCCTCAAGGAAGGTCGCTGAGTTAGTGGCGCGTTGCGTCGGGGCCCCGTAAACCGTCAGGTTCAGGGAGTTGTTGGCGTTCAGCATTTTCTCAACTGACAGGAAGAGGCCGAATGAGTTGTAGAAAGTTCCCTCGATTATACCCTCATTGGCATAGCGGCCTACGGCACCGGCGGTGACTGCCCAACCGTGCTTGTTCATGCCCGTTGAGTACATCAGCATGGCACGCCACATGTAGTTTGAGTTTGTGAAGGCCACTGAGCCGTTGAAGCCCGGTGCATATTTACCCGCAAAGGTGTTGATGTTGGCTGACCCGCCGATGTTGCCGAAACCGTAGTCTGCTGGGTCCATACCCATGGTGTTGGTGCGGTTGCGGAAGGCACGGTTCATACCGCCGAGGCTTGAGTAGTTGAAGCGCCCGCGCGCCAGGTCATTTAAGGGTACACCGTTCATATAAGTGGTGGTGTATTGCGAGTCATAGCCACGGAAGCGGAAACGCATAATGCTGAAGTCATAGTTTACAGCATTGAAGTAGATGTTGTCGCTGGCTCCCACCAGGGCCGAGATGCTCTGGGCCGACGACTCGTCGTCATCAAGAATCGACTGGTCAAAAGTCAACTCTTGCTGGCTGTCACGAAAACCGGAGTCCATGTTGGAATCCTTTATCTTCATCTCGCCCAATTGTGATACCTCACCCTTGTCAACGTTGATGGGTTGTGTGAGGTCGTTGTAGCCAAAGGCGGCAATAATCAACACGTCTTCACCCGGCAGGGCGTTCGGGATGATGAATTCGCCGTTAGGGCCTGTCGTTGTGGTCAGGTTTTGGCCATTGAGCATAACTGTGGCTCCGGCAATCGGTTGTCCCGTGGTGGAGTCAACAATCTTGCCCGCGACCCCTGTGTTTTGTGCAAGCGCCGGCATAACCGTCGCTAACAGAAGTAGCAGAAACAGTTTTAGTTTCATGTTGTGATTTATAGGTTGAATTGATGATAGTCAGAAAAAAGGTAGCATGCCGATGACACATCGCCATCAGCACACAAAAATAGATAAAATCTGATATAAACACAAAAATACCCCCGTTTCTACACCTTTTTAACACCTTTGCTCCGGGGTGCACGATGAATGTTCCGGTCGGGGTTGCAGAATTGGCGTGGAGTTGCTATCTTTGCCGCGAGGAAACAGCTCGAATGGTGGAATGGTAGACACGAGGGACTTAAAATCCCTTGGCCATTGCGGCTGTGCGGGTTCGAGTCCCGCTTCGAGCACTCAGGTTAAGCACTCGGCCTTCTCGGTCGGGTGTTAATCTTTTTACAGAAGATAAGTAGTTATGGCGCAGGATTTTATGCATGATGTACTTGGGTGTGTGCGCTTGCGCGTATCGCGTAGGGCACGTCACTTTATCGCCACATGGAAACCGGGGTATCTGCAGCTGACTGTCCCCGCCGGGGCGACCGAGGAGGATGTGCGCATGGCTTTGTCTCGCATGCAACCTCAGTTGCTGAAGTCGCGTCCCGCCGGGGCCCCGTGGTATGAAAGTGGCAGAAAGGTAGTGTGTGATGATGTCACCTTAACCTTTATTGAAAGTGACAACATCAGCCGGGGTTGTAGCCGGTCAATCAAGCTTGCCGAGAATGGTTCGGTTAATGGCACGATTGAGTATGCATCGGATGTTGACTGGTCGGTACCAGAGAATATGCGCGTGCTTTATCAACAGTCTATGGAGGTGTTGTATCGTGTGGCACTCACTCGTTTGCCTCTCACAGTTGAGCCCGTGTTTGACCGCCTGGGGGTCAGGCCCCGCAGCTGGAAGGTGAGCCGTGGACGCCGCATCCTGGGTACTTGCCGCAGCAACGGCGAGATAAACATCAGTTGCGCCGTGATGATGCTGCCCCGGCATTTACGTGAGTATATTGTATGCCACGAGGTTGCCCACCTTACGCACCCCAATCATTCCCCGGCCTTTCACGCATTGGTTGACCAATACACAGGCGGCAAGGAAAAATCCCTGCAGGCTGAGTTGCGTGCCTTTGATTGGCCCTTACCCCGACTGTAAGTTTTCACCTGCGATTGAAATCAAAAACGGGCCGTGTCAGGGAAAACATGACACGGCCCGTAAATATCTTTTCAAAATTATCAGCTTGGCTGATTATTGATTGTGCTGTTGCGGCTCAATAGGGATTTGACGGCGGAATGCCTCTTTGAACGACATGATGGTCTCGGTGCGGCCTACCCCTAACGGTTGCAGTTTGTTCTGGATAAAGTCCAGCAAATGGTCGTTGTTGCGGGTAACTATCTTGGCAATCAGGTCATAGCGGCCTGTGCAGATGTGGCACTCGACAACCTCGGGACAGTTCTTGAGCCCCTGGATTATCTCGTTGACACGTGAGGGGTCTGAAAGGAAGAACCCTATGTAGGCGCAGGTCTCAAATCCAAGCATGGCGGGATTGAGGATCGTCTCAAACCCGCGGATGATCCCGGCGTTGGTTAGTTTCTGGATACGTTGATGTATAGCAGCCCCTGAGACATTGCACTCGCGTGAAATCTCCAGGAAGGGCTTGCGGGCATTGTTCGCAAGGATGTTTAAAATTTTCAGATCAAGCTGGTCAAATGGTGTTTTTGCCATGTGGTATTGAATTGATTTAGGAAAACGGTATTTTTTCAATTGCAAATGTAAAGAAAAAAATGATGATAAATGCAGCAATAAATGGAAAAAAGTTGAAAAATGTTTGTTGAATCTGCCATTTATCTACCCTAAACCCCTGCCGTCACCCCTCAAAATGTTTCTTGCCGCAAAAAATGGTTTTGGCCCTGTTCGGCTTAACAAGAAAAATGTGTAACTTTGCAACATCATGGGCTGATGTGCCGGCATTCCATCCGTGTGCGTTATTTTTGCCCGCCATAACTGATTGTAACAATTTGTATCCGTAAAAATCATGGATCGACATTTTCCCGAATATTCAGGATTAAACCTGTCAGAAGTTAACAAAGAGGAACTGGAACGGTGGAAAGCTCAGCAGCTTTTTGAGCAAACCGTCGAAGCGCGCCGGGGTTGCCCGGATTTTGTGTTCTTTGAGGGTCCCCCCTCGGCTAACGGTATGCCGGGTATACACCATGTGTTGGCTCGTACCATCAAGGATACATTTTGCCGGTACAAGACCATGCAGGGGTTCCAGGTACGCCGCAAGGCCGGCTGGGACACTCACGGCCTGCCCGTTGAGCTTGGCGTGGAGAAGAGTCTGGGTATCACCAAAGAGGATATCGGTAAAAAAATATCGGTTGATGAGTATAACGACGCTTGCCGCCGTGAGGTTATGAAGTACACGCGTGAGTGGGAAACCCTAACCGACCGCATGGGTTATTGGGTGGATATGCACGACCCGTACATCACGTATGACAACCGATACATTGAGAGCGTGTGGTGGCTGCTGGCCGGCCTCTATAAAAAAGGGTATCTGTATAAAGGGTACACCATTCAGCCATACAGCCCCGCTGCCGGTACGGGCCTCAGCAGCCATGAGCTTAACCAGCCGGGTTGCTATCGCGACGTCAAGGACACAACCCTCACGGCCCAGTTTGAGCTGATCGATGCCCCCGAATATATGGAAGAGTGGGGAACTCCCGTCATGGTGGCTTGGACCACCACACCTTGGACTCTCCCCTCAAATACCGCACTCGCTGTGGGCCCGAATATCGAGTATAATGTTGTCAGGACATACAACCCCTACTCAGGCGCGCCCGTCACTTTGGTGGTGGCTGCCGACCTGGCTGCCCGTCTACTTGGCGAGAAGGGCAAGGATGCCCCGCTGGATGAGTATCAGAAAGGGGACAAGGTAGTGCCCTGGCAGGTTATAAAGACTGTTAAGGGGAGCGACCTCGTGGGCCTGCACTACAAGCAACTCATTCCCTGGGTAAATCCCGGGGAGGGCGCATTCAGGGTTATTGAGGGCGACTATGTTACCACCGAGGATGGTACCGGTATCGTTCACATCGCCGGCACTTTTGGCGCCGATGACTTGCGCGTGAGCCGTGCCGCCGGCGTGCCGCCTTTGCACCTTATTGACAAGGATGGCAATCTGCGCCCCATGGTTGATCTCACCGGACGTTTCTACCGCATCGAGGAGCTCGACCCTGAGTTTGTAAAGAATAATGTTGATGTCGAGGCATACTCTCTCTGGGCCGGTCGCCCTGTGAAAAATGCCTATGACGACTCTCTCCCCGCCGATGCCGAGACGCTTGACGTGGCATTAGCACTTGACCTCAAGCAAAAAGGACAAGCCTTCAAAATCGAAAAGCATGTCCATACATATCCCCATTGCTGGCGCACTGACAAGCCCGTTCTTTACTACCCGTTGGACAGCTGGTTTATCCGCACCACGGCTGCTAAAGACCGCCTGATGGAGCTAAACAAGCAGATAAAATGGAAACCCGCCGCAACCGGTACGGGTCGTTTTGGCAAGTGGCTTGAGAACCTGCAGGATTGGAACCTGAGCCGCAGTCGCTATTGGGGTACACCGCTGCCCATTTGGCGCACTGAGGACGGTAAGCAGGAAAAATGTATCGAGAGTGTCGAACAGCTCTACAATGAGATCGAGCAATCGGTAGCAGCAGGTAATATGGCCTCAAATCCCCTCAAGGAGAAAGGGTTTGTACCCGGGGATTACTCTGCCGAGAACTATGAGAAGATTGACCTGCACCGCCCCTACGTTGACGATATTGTGCTGACTGCCGCCGACGGCACCCCCATGCGTCGTGAGGCTGACCTTATTGATGTGTGGTTTGACTCCGGCTCCATGCCGTATGCCCAGATTCATTATCCCTTTGAGAACAAGGAGGCACTGGACAACCGCCGGGTTTACCCCGCCGACTTTATTGCCGAGGGTGTTGACCAGACCCGCGGATGGTTCTTTACCCTGCATGCTATCGCCGGCATGATGTTTGACTCGGTTGCCTACAAGGCCGTTATCTCAAACGGTCTGGTGCTGGATAAGGATGGCAACAAGATGTCAAAACGCTTGGGCAACGCCGTCAATCCTTTTGGCGCGATTGAGGACAACGGCTCTGACCCCCTGCGTTGGTACATGTTGTCAAACACATCCCCGTGGGAGAACCTCAAATATGATGACAAGGGCGTCAAGGAAACCGCTCGCAAATTCTTTGCCACGCTCTATAACACTTACTCCTTCTTCAGCCTCTATGCCAACGTTGACAAATGGCAACCGGGCGGTGAGGAGATTCCATACGACCAACTGCCTGAGATTGACCGCTGGATTATCTCAAAACTGAACACCCTCGTCGGCCGTGTCACCGCGTGCCTTGAGGATTATGACCCGACCCCGGCGGTGCGCGCCATCAGCGAGTTTGTCCTTGACGACCTCAGCAACTGGTATGTACGCCTCAATCGCAAACGCTTCTGGGGTGGCAAGATGAACCGTGACAAGCAGGCCGCTTACCAGACACTGCATCGCTGCCTTGAAACCGTTGCACTGCTCATGGCCCCCGTGGCCCCGTTCTATGCCGAGCGGTTGTATCGCGACCTTGGTTGCGGAACAGAGCGCCCGTCAGTACACCTGGCCAACTATCCCAAGGCTGATGCCGCACAGATTGATGCCGACCTTGAGCGCCGTATGCAGCTTGCTCAGGCAATAACCTCAATGACCCTGGCATTGCGCCGCAAGGTGAACCTGCGCGTACGTCAGCCACTGCAGGCCCTGCAGGTCCCCATTACCGGCGAGCAATTGCGTGACGACATTACCGCCGTGGCTGACCTGGTGAAGAATGAGGTCAATGTCAAGGAGATAATGTTTGTTGAGGGGGACGTTATTAAAAAACGTATTAAGCCAAACTTCAAGGTCCTGGGCAAGAAACTTGGCAAGGATATGAAGGCTGTGGCTGCCGTCCTCACCCAAATGCAGACACCTGAGGTCGCAGAGTTTGAGCGCAACGGCTTCACCAACGTTACTCTGCCCGACGGCAACAGCGTAAAGGTTGAACTTGCCGATGTCGAGGTTATCCCCGATGATATCCCCGGGTGGAATGTGGCAAGCGACGGCGCCCTGACAATAGCCTTGGACGTTACTCTGACACCCACTCTCATCAACGAGGGGTTGGCCCGCGAATTGGTTAACCGCATACAGAATATGCGCAAGGATGCCGGCTTGAACGTTACCGACCGCATCACCGTGGTGATTGAACCCAACAAGCTCACCGATGCTGCCGTGGCCGACTTCAACAGCTACATCGCCGACCAGGTGCTGGCAACATCATTGACCGTTGCCCCGATTGCTGAGGGCGAGGGGACGCTGTTGGACATCGATGGCAATAACGTGCGTGTCAAGATTGCGCCCGTCAAGGCTTAAATCTGTTTTTCCAATAAACAAAAACTACTATAAAAATGAGCGAACCGAAAACAAGATATTCAGACGCCGAACTGCAAGAGTTCAAGGAGATTATCCTCAAGAAACTTGAAAAGGCGCAAAAGGACTATGATGAGTTGCGGGCTGACCTCACCAATACCGATGGCAACGACATCGCCGACACGTCGCCCACATTTAAGGTGCTTGAGGAGGGGGCATCGACCCTTGGCAAGGAGGAGGCCGGACGCCTTGCTCAACGCCAGATGAAGTTTATAAACAGCCTGAAAGCTGCCCTGGTACGCATTGAGAATAAGACCTACGGCATCTGTCGCGAGACCGGCGAACTCATCCCCAAGGAGCGCCTGCGCGCAGTTCCCCATGCAACTCTCAGTATCGAGGCTAAAGAATCACGCAAAAAGTGATGACCGCTCAAAGGCGTAACCTCGGCTTGGTCGCTCTGGGTATTATACTGTTTGTAATACTCGCCGACCAAGCCCTGAAGATTTGGGTAAAGACACATTTTTATCTGGGCGAGGAGGTGCGCATCACCGACTGGTTCCGCCTTTTGTTTATACAAAACAACGGGATGGCTTTCGGCATGGAGCTGGTGAGCAAGTTCTTCCTCACCCTTTTCCGTGTTGTGGCTGTCATCTTCCTGGGGTTCTACATGGTGCGTTGCCTACGCTACCTGCCGCGTCTGCGCACGGGCTACCTGGTGTGCCTGGCGTTGGTAACCGCCGGCGCCGCCGGCAACATCTTTGATTGCCTCTTTTACGGCCTGATATTCAACAACCCCATGCCTCCCGAGGTCGCCACACTGTTCCCCCCTGATGGCGGCTATGCCCCGTTTATGCAGGGACAGGTTGTGGACATGCTCTACTTCCCGCTGGTCTCTTTTGACTGGCCCCTTTGGATGCCTTGGGTCGGCGGTAAGCACTTCCTGTTCTTCCAGCCCGTTTTCAACCTTGCCGACGCCGCTATCAGCGTGGGTATGCTCGCCATATTGTTCTTCTATGCCCGCCAACTGGTGTGGCCCGTAAAGTCGCCTGAGGATGCGCAAACCCCTAATTCTTAGATTTGTAGGTGCCTTGCTGGTGACGGCCATGCTGGCTGCCTGCTCGCACGTGCCCGGGGGTGTCATCAAGGATGAGGATATGGCGCAGTTGTTGGCTGACCTTGAGTTGGCCGATGCCGTTATGAACAACACGGGTGGGATATATACCGGCGAATCGGTTAAAATGGAGGTGCGCGAGCAAGTCCTTGACCAACATGGCGTCACTGCCGCTGAGTTAGACTCCTCCCTGGCCTTCTATGGCCGCGACCTAAAACGGTATAACGAGATTTTTGACCGCGCTATTCAGATTACCCAACAGCGGCTTGATGAGGCCAACAAAGCCGGTATGCTCTCTTTGGATGAGTACCGCAACACGTCGGTTGTGGTCTCTGATGCCGACTCGCTGAATCTTTGGACCGCCGGTAAAACTTATCGCGTGTCTCCCGCCACCGGCAACTTTATAATCCCCTTCGCCATCCCGTCTGACCATAACGGTGAGCCGGGAGATAAATATGTTTTGCGCTTCAAGGCGATTGGTCAGGGCGAGCCTCTCTACGCCACACTCGCTGCCGACTACAGCGGCCTGGCAGGCACCGACTTCAGGCAAACCCGCTCTCGTGCCAACAAGTCCCAGTGGGTAATCCTCTCCCTAAATCTTGACCCCGACAAGACTATGAAAGAGCTGTATGGCGCCATTGGGGTCGATGTCACCAACTGTAACGTTTGGATTGATTCCATTTCCCTTATGCGTGTACGCCTGAAGGATCACCTCCCAAATCGTAATGATCAGAACCGGGGCAAATGACCCTTGGGTATATGATATTCTAAATTGTATAATCTGATAAAAGAGTCTGAATAAGTATATGAAACTGTGTGAACTGACCGCCGTATCCCCCGTTGACGGACGCTATCGTAGCAAAACCGCCTCACTGGCCCCCTACTTCTCTGAGTTCGGGCTAATGCACTATCGCGTGATGGTTGAGGTCGAATACTTTATAAGGTTGGGAAGGACAGTACCCGCTGTGCAGCAGGCTATTGATGAGGTTGGCGTTGACACTCTGCGCAAAATCTATCAGGATTTTTCAATCGAGGATGCCCAACAGATAAAGCACATTGAGGCCACGACCAATCATGATGTCAAGGCAGTTGAATATTTCATCAAAGAGAAACTGGACGGCATTGGGTCAATTAAGTTGGACAATGTTAAAGAGTTTGTCCACTTTGGCCTCACCAGCCAGGATATCAACAACACAGCGGTCCCCGTGTCAATCGCCGCTGCCCTGAAGGAGGTTATGCTCCCGGCCCTGGCACGTCTGCAAGAAAAGCTTGACGCATTAGCAGCTGAATGGGCTGATGTCCCGATGCTCGCTAAGACACACGGGCAACCCGCCTCGCCAACGCGTCTCGGCAAGGAGATTGGGGTTTTTGCCTACCGCCTGCGTCAGCAAGTCGAGGCTCTGCGCGCTGTACCCATCTCAGGGAAGTTTGGCGGCGCTACCGGCAACTTCAATGCCCACCGTGCCGCTTTCCCCGGCGTTGACTGGCCGGCGTTTGCCAACAGTTTCCTCAGCGAGGTGTTGGGTATTGAGCGCGAAGAGCTTACCACACAGATTTCAAACTACGACAATCTTGCCGCCCTGTTTGATGCCTTGGCGCGCATCAACACCATAATTTTGGACCTTGACCGTGATATGTGGATGTACATCTCAATGGAGTACTTCAAACAGCGCATAAAGGAGGGGGAGGTCGGCTCATCGGCCATGCCCCATAAGGTAAATCCCATTGATTTTGAGAACTCTGAGGGTAATATCGGTGTCGCAAACGCCCTGCTTAAGCACCTCAGCGGCAAGTTGCCCGTCAGCCGTCTGCAACGCGACCTCACCGACTCAACCGTTCTGCGCAACATCGGTGTGCCCATGGCCCACGGGCTGATTGCCATCGAGAGTACCCTGAAGGGTTTAGGGAAGCTTATCCTAAATCGCGCTGCTATTGATGCCGACCTCTCGGGGATGTGGGCCGTGGTTGCTGAGGGTATACAAACCATCTTGCGCAGTGTGGGGTATCCTAATCCCTACGAGGCTCTCAAGAAACTGACACGCGTAAACTCAGGTGTAACGGCTGAGGGGATTGCTGAGTTTATTGACGGGCTGAACGTTGATGAGGAGGTGAAGACACGCCTGCGCGCGCTCTCGCCGATGACCTATGTGGGTTTCTGATTTTCAAGTATTTAGTTTATGACAGTAGATCTGTTGGTAATAATAGTTTTTGCCGTTTCACTTCTCTTTGGCTTTCGCCAGGGTATGATGAAACAACTTGCCGGCATGGCGGGGCTTGTGGCCGGTATTATCGGATGCCGCCTCTTCGGCAACGTGGCTGAGAGTATAATGCCCTCGTCGCCCCCGTTTGCCGCCCCTTTGCTCAGCAACGCCTTTGTGTTTGCCGTTATCTATATGGCCACCACCGTCATAATCGGGCTGGCCCGCAAGGTCACCGCTGCTCTGCACCTCTCATTCTTTGACCGTGTTGCCGGGGCCCTGATGTGCATGATTAAATGGATGGTGGGCCTCAGCGTGCTGTTGAACGCATACATTGCCGTCAAGGGTGAACCGTTCAAGAACCCTTCGACTCTGACGTGCGCCGTAACCGAGCTTGCTCCCTGGCTGTGGGGCGAAACCCGCGCGGAACTTTTTGGCCGGGACAATGTTAATACTGATGTACCGGCTGCCGCCGGCATGAATGACACCCAACAAAGTAGATAAAATGGAAGAGAAGAATACCGGGTCGGCATTGGAGAACGCCACGCGGGACGACTATAAGAAGTATGGCTTTACAACCGATATCGAGACGCATCGGTTGCCACCGGGGCTGTCAGAGGATGTTATACGTTATATCTCTGAGAAAAAAGGGGAGCCGCAGTGGCTGCTGGACTTCCGCCTGAAGGCCTACCGCAAATGGCTCACCATGAAGATGCCTCATTGGGCGCATCTTGAGATTCCCGATATCGACTATCAGGCCATTAGCTATTATGCCGCGCCGGTTGCAAAAAAAGGCCCCGAGAGTCTTGATGAGGTTGACCCCAAGCTGCTTGAAACCTTTAATCGTCTCGGCATCCCTCTCAACGAGCAAAAGGCCCTGAGCGGCATGGCCGTGGATGCTGTCATGGACTCTGTGTCTGTAAAGACAACGCACCGCGAGATGTTGGCTGAGAAGGGTATCATCTTCTGCTCGATTTCTGAGGCTGTAAAGGATTATCCCGACCTGGTGCGCAAATATCTTGGTCGCGTCGTCCCCTATACCGACAATTTCTTTGCCGCTCTGAACTCAGCAGTGTTCTCTGACGGGTCTTTCGTTTACATCCCCAAGGGTGTGAGGTGCCCCGTTGAGTTATCAACCTACTTCCGCATCAATGCCTCCGGTACCGGCCAGTTTGAGCGCACTCTGATTGTGGCTGACGATGACTCTTATGTCTCTTACCTTGAAGGGTGTACCGCCCCCATTCGTGACGAGAATCAACTGCACGCCGCTATCGTGGAGATAATAGTGGAGGATCGCGCCGAGGTCAAGTATTCAACGGTGCAGAACTGGTATGCCGGTGATGCACAGGGGCGTGGCGGGGTCTACAACTTCGTGACTAAGCGCGGGCTGTGTCGTGGCGATTACTCAAAATTGTCATGGACACAAGTCGAGACCGGGTCGGCTATAACGTGGAAATATCCCGGGTGTATCCTTGCCGGCAAAGGGTCCAGCGGCGAGTTTTATTCGGTGGCTGTCACCAAGAACCGCCAGCAGGCCGACACAGGCACCAAGATGATTCACCTTGCCCCCAACACCACCTCTACCATCGTCAGCAAAGGTATCTCAGCCGGCGAAAGCCAGAACAGTTACCGTGGTCTGGTACGCGTGGCCGCCAAGGCTACCGGCTGCCGCAACTATACCCAGTGTGACTCACTGCTGATGTCTGACCGTTGTGGTGCACACACTTTCCCATACATTGACGTGCAGAACGACACAGCGGTGGTTGAGCATGAGGCTACCACCTCAAAAATCTCTGAGGACCAAATCTTCTATTGCAACCAACGAGGCATACCCACCGAGGAGGCCGTGGGCCTGATTGTCAACGGATATGCCAAGGAGGTGATGAACAAACTCCCGATGGAGTTTGCCGTTGAGGCTCGCAAACTTTTGGAGATTACCCTTGAGGGCTCGATAGGGTAGTACCTCAGCGCTATCTCTGCAAACTAACTTTGCAGGGTGTCCGATACGTTGACCCTGACGCTGGTGATGCGGTGGTGGTCAATGTCAAGCACCAGGAACCGGCAGTAGCCGTATACCAGGCTCTCCTTCTCCTTGGGGAAGTCTCCCTTGATTTCAAGAAGCATACCGGCCAAGGTCTCGCAGTCCTCGGTGACAGGCTCATACACCTCAGGATTCTGTGAAGTGATACGGAAGAAGTCGGTCAAGGGAGTGCGGCCTTCAAAGATGTATGAGCCGTCAGGGTTGCGGCGATAGTATTTCTCATCGGTGTCATATTCGTCATCTATGTCGCCGACAATCTCTTCAAGCACGTCTTCAAGGGTGACAATGCCCTGGGTGCCTCCAAACTCATCTATCACCACCGCCATGTGGATGCAACGGGCACGGAAGTCCTCGAGCAGGTCATCTATCATGCGCGACTCCGGGACATAATACGGCTCGCGCAGCAGGGTAGTCCAATCAGCCGGCGGCTCCTTGTCAGGGCCGATGTATGGCAACAGGTCGCGCGCATACAGTATGCCGCGTATATTGTCTTCGGTGTCCTCATACACCGGGATGCGGGCATATCCCGTCTTTATCACTGTGTCCAGTACCTCGCTGAAGGGTGCATCAACCGGGATGTCGGTCATGTCGACGCGCGGCGTCATTATCTCCCCTGCCGTGGTGTCGCCAAAGCGCAGTATCCCCTCAAGCATCTCCTTCCCTTGGGGGTTGTCGACATTGGTAATCTCGAGGGCCTGGCTCAGGTCATCGGTAGTTAAAGATTCCTGCTTTTTGCTGACAAGGCGGTTAACAATCCCCGAACTCTTTACCATCATTGAGGCGAGGGGATAGAACATGTGCCTGAAGAACAGCAGGCCTCCCGAGGCCATTTTTGCCCACTGCAGGTTATTACCGTTGGCATACAGCTTGGGCAGGATTTCACCAAAAAGCAGTATCAGGAAGGTGAGGATTACCGTCTGGAGCAGAAAACTCCACAGGGGGGACATACCCTCAAATATCGGGCCTAAGGTGAAGTTCATCAGCACAACAATCGTCACGTTCACCAGATTGTTGGCTATCAGTATCGTTGCTAATAAAAGATCGGGGGCAGAGAGTAGATTGAGGATGCGTGCTCCCGAGCGACCTTCATCCTCCAGCTCCTCAATCTGGCCCGGTGTCAATGAAAAGTATGCTATTTCGCTCCCTGAGATAAAGCCCGAAATCAGAAGGGCTACCAAGGATATGGCAAGTGCTACTATCTGTGTCGCTGTGAAGGCGTATCCGCCGGTGGTCAGCAGTATCTGGCACAGCTGACTCAAAGGGTCGGCAGATGGAAGGGGGTCTATATCCACGTTTATTGTCTGTTGTTTCTCTGTTGCAAAAATAGCAAATTCCCGTTAATTACCCAAAGATACACCTGCGGCATTTGTCAGTGCCAATGTCAGTACCTTACTATTTTGCATCCTTTGTCAAAAGCATACTCCGACACTTTGCAATCACGCGGCACATAGACGGTCTTCAAAGACGGGCAATTGTTGAAGGCTGCGTAAGCTATCTCCTTGACAGACTTGGGGAATCGTAGCTCGGTCAATGAGCTGCAGCCCATAAATGCCACGGGTGCAATCCGTTGTAGGGTGTTGGGAAAATTGACTGTGCGCAGGGAGGTGCAATCGCTGAACGCACCGTCGTTAATTGTTGTCACAGTCGCCGGGATAGTGACCGTTACCAGTGATTTACACCCCAGGAATGCTCCCTTGCCGATGATGCGTGCGCCGTTGGGTATGGTATACTTCGTTAAGCCGTTGGGTGCAAAGGCCACCAAGGTGCCGTTGAGGATAAGTGACCGATGGTCTGCTGAGGCATATCGCCCGTTGAAGGCCTCTAAGCGCGGGCAGGATACAAATGCCTCATCCCCAATCTCCTGTACCGAGTTGGGTATTGTAATGGTTTTGAGAGAGCTGCACCCCGAAAAACAGCTTGCCCCGAGTGAGTGCAACTTTGCCGGGAGCGTAATGTTTGCAAGTGAGGAATACTCGCTGAAAGCCATATCATCAATCTTGGTGACATTGTCAGGGATGGTTATTGTGGTGGAGTTTTTGGGGTAATCTCCCCGTTTTATAACCGTCTTTGTCACCGCCGGCTTGCGTGCAGGTGTGGTACTCTGTTGGCCGGTTGTCCGATTCTTGGTCGGTGCTTTAATTTGGCCCTGGGGGTAAGCCTGCGCGGCACACGTCAACACAACGAGCGCGCTGACCATATATTTAAGCAGGGATTTCATCATTGTCGGGGGGGGGGATTGAAAAAACGGTGGAGCAGAAAAGCCACTCCACCGTTTTGGGGATATTCAATCCGGAATGGTCCGGTTGTATTCAGACTTATTTGCTGAGTTTCTCTTTGAGTTCAGCAAGAGCCTCGATGTCACCAAAGGTTGATTTCTCAACTGAAGCCTGCAGTGCGGGAGCCTCATCACGGCGAGGTTGCTCGGCGCGACGGGTGCGGGCGGCGCGGGTGCGGGGTTGCTCACCGCGGGCGGCACGTTGCTCATCCTCAAAGATGCGGCTGTGGCTGAGGATAATGCGCTTGCTGTCCTTGTTGAACTCGATAACCTTGAAGTCGAGTTTCTCGTCAACCTGAGCCTTTGAGCCATCCTCCTTAACAAGGTGTTTGGGGGTTGCAAAACCTTCAACACCGTAGGGGAGTGCTACAACGGCACCTTTCTCTACCATCTCAACGATGGTACCCTCATGTACTGAGCCAACGGTAAACATCTGCTCGAAGGTGTCCCAGGGATTCTCCTCCAACTGTTTGTGGCCCAGTGACAGGCGGCGGTTGTCTTTGTCAATCTCAAGGACAACAACGTCGATGGTCTCGCCGGTCTTGGTAAACTCGTTGGGGTGTTTGATTTTCTTGGTCCAGCTCAGGTCGCTGATGTGGATCAGGCCGTCAACGCCCTCTTCGATCTCAACGAATACGCCGAAGTTGGTAAAGTTGCGCACTTTGGCGGTGTGGCGGCTGCCAACGGGATAGCGAACCTCGATATCCTCCCAGGGATCTTTCTTAAGCTGCTTGATACCCAATGACATCTTGCGGTCAGCACGGTCCAGAGTCAGGATTACGGCCTCTACCTCATCGCCGACTTTCATGAAGTCTTGGGCTGAGCGCAAGTGCTGGCTCCATGACATCTCGCTAACGTGGATCAGACCCTCAACGCCGGGAGCAACCTCCACAAATGCGCCGTAGTCGGCCATAACCATAACTTTGCCTTTGATGTGGTCGCCGGGTTTAAGCTCTGCATCCAGGGCATCCCAGGGATGGGGCTGCAGTTGCTTCAGACCCAGGGCTATGCGCTTCTTCTCATCGTCAAAGTCAAGGATAACGACGTTGAGTTTCTGGTCAAGCTCAACAACCTCTGACGGGTGTGATACACGGCCCCAGCTGAGGTCGGTGATGTGGAT
>CAYMNF010000023.1:0-29712 GCA_964391735.1 uncultured Bacteroides sp.
ACGACTATCTAAGTAATATGCTTCTTAATGCCAAATTTTGATGCGGTTGCCCTGCATCAAGCCGGCAGTTTTTGGAGAGAGGTAGTGACGAAATATGGGGGTGAGGTGGGTGAGGGGGCGGTTGATTCAAAAAAAATGGCTAACTTTGCATGGCCCAAGCAACGATGCGGCAGGCCGCACGACACATTCAGAACATGCAACAGTGCAAACGCGCAGTCCTGAAGTTGCAGGACGGCACCATTTTTGAGGGCCGATCTTTCGGCTATGATGCGCCCGTCAGCGGCGAGGTTGTGTTCAATACTGCTATGACGGGTTATCCCGAGAGCCTGACTGACCCCTCATACCGAGGGCAGATTCTGGTGACGACCTATCCTATTTTGGGGAATTATGGTGTGCCGCCTGCCAATACAGAGGCCGATGGGGTGAGCAAATATTATGAGAGTGATCATATCCATGCCCGTGCAATAGTTTGTCAGGACTATTCTTTCAATCCAAATCACTGGCAGGCTGACCGCAGCCTTGGTGAGTGGTTGAAGCGTGAGAAGATTCCCGGTATATTTGGTGTTGACACGCGCGCCCTTACCAAGCATTTGCGTGAGCATGGCTCAATGCCCGGCAAAATAATTATTGACGATGGTGAGGAAACGCCTTGGTACGATCCCAATAAGAGCAATCTTGTTGCCGAGGTTAGCTGCCGGGAGGTTGAGGTTCATGGCGAGGGTGAAAAAACCGTTGTGTTAGTTGACTGTGGCGTTAAGCATAATATTATAAGGTGTCTGACACGTCGCGGTGTCAAGGTAATACGTGTGCCTTGGGATTATGATTTCAACACAATTCCCTGGGACGGGTTGTTTATCTCAAACGGCCCCGGGAATCCCGATATGGTAGATGTCACTGTTGAGAACCTGCGCAAGGCCATGCAGGGTGATAAGCCCATTTGCGGTATATGCATGGGCAACCAGTTGCTGGCAAAGGCTGCCGGGGCCGAGGTGTTTAAGCTGAAGTACGGACACCGCAGCCATAACCAACCGGTGCGTCAGGTGGGTACAAACCGTTGCTTTGTAACATCCCAGAACCACGGATTTGCCGTTGACGACAAGACGTTGCCGGCTGATTGGGAGCCGCTGTATGTCAACATGAATGACGGCACAAACGAGGGGATACGCCACCGTTCAAAGCCGTTCTTCTCAGCGCAGTTTCACCCTGAGGCTTCCTCGGGCCCCAAAGACACCGAGTTTTTCTTTGACGAGTTCATAAAACTTCTCTAACGCGATACCCCATGATTTCAAAAGAGATAAAGAAAGTGCTGCTTTTAGGCAGCGGAGCCCTGAAGATTGGAGAGGCCGGCGAGTTTGACTATAGCGGTTCTCAGGCCCTCAAGGCAATGAAGGAGGAGGGTATCCAAACGGTGCTGATTAACCCGAATATTGCCACCGTGCAAACCAGCCACGGGTTTGCTGACAAGATATATTTTCTGCCGGTGACCCCTTATTTTGTTGAAAAGGTCATCAAGAAGGAGCGCCCCGACGGCATTTTATTGGCCTTCGGCGGACAGACGGCCCTGAATTGCGGGGTTGCCCTTGACCGTGACGGGGTATTGGAGAAGTATGGCGTGAAAGTTTTGGGCACCCCGGTTAAGGCCATAATGGAGACTGAGGACCGGGAGCTGTTTGTGCAGAGCCTTGATGCCATTGATGTCAAGACCATAAAGAGCACGGCTGTGGATACCGTTGCCGGGGCTGTTGAAGCGGCCTCAGAGCTTGGATTCCCGGTGATTGTACGTGCTGCGTATGCCTTGGGAGGGCTTGGAAGCGGCTTTTGCGACAATGAGGAGCAACTGCGCGATTTGGCCGAAAAGGCGCTGAGTTTCTCACCTCAGGTGCTTATCGAGAAGTCTCTGAAGGGTTGGAAAGAGGTTGAATATGAGGTTGTGCGTGACCGTTTTGACAATTGCATAACGGTTTGCAACATGGAGAATTTTGACCCCTTAGGGATACACACCGGGGAGTCGATTGTTGTGGCCCCGTCACAGACATTGTCAAATGAGGATTACCACTTTCTGCGCAAGTTGGCAATAAAGATTGTGCGCCACATAGGGATTGTGGGCGAATGCAACGTGCAGTACGCATTTGACCCTCAGTCAATGGATTATCGTGTTATCGAGGTAAATGCACGCCTCAGCCGCTCCTCGGCGTTGGCCAGCAAGGCTACCGGTTATCCTTTGGCTTTTGTAGCCGCGAAGTTAGGGCTGGGGTACGGACTTTTTGACTTGAAAAACTCGGTAACCAAATGCACATCGGCCTTCTTTGAACCGGCCCTTGATTATATCGTGTGCAAGATTCCGCGTTGGGATTTGAGCAAGTTCCATGGTGTACGCCGCGAGATAGGCTCCTCGATGAAGTCTGTCGGAGAGGTTATGGCCATCGGTCGCACGTTTGAGGAGGTGATACAGAAGGGGTTGCGCATGATTGGCCAGGGGATGCACGGGTTTGTCGCAAACCGCGACACCATGGCGGGGCTTGACGTGGACAAGGCGTTGAAAGACCCCACCGACCGCCGCATATTTGTTATCGCCAAGGCTATGCGTGAGGGGTACAGTGTTGAGCGCATCCATGAATTAACCAAAATTGACAAGTGGTTCCTGTATCGGCTGCAAAATATCGTTGAGACGGAGAAGGAACTGGAAAAATGCGATGGGCTGAATGAGCTGCCCGAGGAACTATTCCGCCTTGCTAAGCAGCAGGGATTCAGTGACTTCCAGATTGGACGCGCAGTCGAGAGCAAGGACAACCCGGCCGACACCGAGGCAATGAACTTGGCTGTCCGCAAAAGGCGTTTGGAATTAGGTATTCGCCCGGTTGTCAAACAGATTGACACCCTGGCTGCTGAATATCCCGCCATGACCAACTATCTATACCTGACGTATAACGGTACCGAGAATGATGTAAGGTATGAGAATGACGGCCGCTCAATTATCGTATTAGGGTCAGGTGCATACCGTATTGGTTCATCCGTTGAGTTTGACTGGTGCTCGGTCAACGCCCTGATGACCGTGAAACGTGAGGGGTGGCGCTCGGTGATGATAAACTATAACCCCGAGACGGTATCAACCGACTATGATATGTGTGACCGCCTATATTTTGACGAGCTCACGTTTGAACGTGTCATGGATATCATAGACCTGGAGACACCGCACGGCGTAATTGTAAGTGTAGGTGGACAGATTCCCAACAACCTTGCAATGCGTCTTGACGGGCAGGGGGTAAAATTGCTGGGTACAAGTGCGCAATCTATTGATAACGCTGAAGACCGCAATAAATTCTCAGCCATGCTTGACCGCATCGATGTAGACCAGCCGCGATGGAGCGAGCTGACCTCAATGGCAGACATCGAGAAGTTTGTTGACGAGGTCGGGTTCCCCGTGCTTGTGCGCCCGAGCTATGTCCTGTCGGGGGCCGCGATGAATGTATGCTCAAACCCCGAGGAGTTGGAGCGTTTTCTGCGCTTGGCGGCCAATGTGTCAAAGCAGCACCCGGTTGTTGTAACCGAGTTTATACAGAACGCCAAGGAGATAGAGATGGATGCCGTGGCCTGCAACGGCGAGATTGTTGCATACGCCATCTCAGAGCATATTGAGTTTGCCGGGGTGCATTCCGGGGATGCTACCATACAATTCCCGCCGCAGAAGATTTATATTGAAACGGTGCGCCGCATCAAGAAGGTGAGCCAGCGCATTGCCAAGGCCTTGAACATCAGCGGGCCGTTCAATATCCAATATCTGGCAAAGGATAACGACATTAAGGTTATAGAGTGTAACCTTAGGGCCTCACGCAGTTTCCCCTTCGTCAGCAAGATCCTTAAGATTAATTTCATTGACCTTGCCACGAAGGTTATGCTGGGTTTGCATGTTGAGAAACCCTCAAAGAGCGCGTTTGACCTTGATTATGTGGGTGTCAAGGCCTCACAGTTCAGTTTCTCACGTTTGCAGGGTGCTGACCCCGTGTTGGGGGTTGACATGTCCTCAACGGGCGAGGTCGGTTGCATCGGCGATGACTCAGCCGAGGCGTTGCTGAAGGCTATGCTGTCAGTTGGTATGCGTATCCCCAAAAAGGGAGTACTGTTGTCAACGGGCACGCCGCGACAAAAGGCTGATATGCTTGATGCCGCACATCTGTTGCACAACAAGGGGTACACGATATACGCCACGGGTGGCACCTGTCGCTTCCTGAACGAGAATGGCATACCCGCAATACATGTTTATTGGCCGTCAGAGCCTGAGAAGACCCCCCAGGCACTGTCCCTGTTGCATAACCGTGAGATAGACCTGGTGCTCAATATCCCCAAGAACCTGACGCAATCAGAACTGAGCAACGGTTACCGCATCAGGCGTGCTGCCATTGACCTCAACGTGCCGTTGCTAACCAACGCGCGCCTTGCCTCGGCCTTTATACGAGCCTTTACCTCCATCCCGCTTGATAAAATCGAGATTAAGAGTTGGGATGAATATTGATTTCATAAAAGAATTATACTCCTCAATAATATGCTGTACAGAGTTTTAACAGTAATACTTTTCGCCTGCGCAATAGCCTTGCCGGGGCTGTCTCAGGGAGAGGTGACGCTTCCATCCACCACCGACACTCAGCCGGCCGAGATGCCTGAGGCAGAAGCCGATAAGCTTGAGATAGTTGCACAGTACATGGGCAATACCGGATATGATACTAAGGATGTTTTGACAGAGTATGGATGTGCACTGTATGCGAACGACATGCGCTATCTAAGGCAAAAATTCTATTATGAGGGGTTGTCTTCCAGTAAAACAAAGACTATTTATATTCGCCTGATAGATCCTACCGGAAAGATTCAGAGCAATGAAAACTCTCCCACCGGATACACTTGGGTGGAAACCAGGGAGTTTTATCCCGGGAAAAACTGGATGACAACACGTGGATGGGGTAGAGCTGACAAAAGTAATTTCACCCCGGGACGCTACATAAGTGAGATTTGGATAGACGGGGTATGCGTTTCCGCGGTCCCTTTTGACGTGTATTAACCATCCGGCTTTAAAAGGGCCTTTCAACAACCCGCTTGAAATTTAACTCCTCAATATGCTGTTCAGAGTTTTATCAGTCATTATTTTATCCTGCGCAATAGCGCTGCCCGGTATGCCGCAGGGAAAGGTTTCACGTCCATCTACCACCGTCACTCAGCCCGCCAAGAAACCCGCCAAGACCAACAGTCAAAAGAAGCCTGCCGGCCAAAAGAAGCCTGCCGTCAAACCTCAGGCACAATCCAACAAGCTTGTAATAGTTAAACAGGAAATAGGCAACACGGGATATGATTGTAATGATATTTTGACCGATTATGGAGGTCCACTTTATGCGAATAACCTGCGCTATGTGAGGCAAAAAATCTATTATGAGGGGTTGTCTTCCGGTCAAACCAAGACTATTTATATTCGAATTATTGATCCGTCGGGAAAAATTAAGACGGGGAAAAACTCTCCTGCAGGCTACACTTGGCAGGAGAGCATAGAGTTTAAACCGGGACGAAACTGGTTTACTACCCTGGGGTGGGGCAGAGGCGACAAAAGTAATTACACCCCGGGACGCTACATAAGTGAAATGTGGATGGACGGGGTGTGCGTATCCTCGGTCACTTTTGAAGTACATTAACCCCGGGAGCCCCTTCTTAATACTGGAAGTAGATAAAGGGGACGATATCGCTTTGGCGCACCTGTATAATCAGGACTATAACCACGGCAAGAATCATCATCTGCAGGATGAGCGGTGTGGCCGTAAAACGTTTTTTTGCCGAGTCAGACCAGCTTTTGGGTGACATGTGCATAAAGTATCCGAGGAACATTGCCAGGATGATGCCGAAATAGCCCACAATGAACTGCGGTGCTACCGACAGGTGGAAGTCATTGAAGATTTGGTGAGCCATTTGCCCGATCCCCTCCAGGCTGCGCATCCTGAAGAAGACGAACACAAACGCAATGAGGTTGAAGGTGAGGAAGACGTTGAGAGCAACCCTCCACCATTGCCCCTTTTTGCGCTCGGGGAGAGCCGGGAAAATGCTCTTCAGTCCCTTGTGCATCACCAGAAGGACACCGTGCAGTCCGCCCCAAATCAGGTACATCCAAGACGCTCCATGCCACAGACCGCCCACCAACATGGTGGTCATCTGGTTGGCGTATGAGCGGGCTTTGGAGCAACGGTTACCACCCATGGGGATATACACATAGTCCCTGAGCCATTGGGAGAGCGAAATGTGCCAGCGGCGCCAAAATTCGGTGGGACTCTGGGCCTTAAAGGGTGCCGAAAAGTTGTCTTTGAATCGAAAACCCAACAGAAGGGCTATGCCGATGGCCATATCGCTGTATCCCGAGAAATCGCAGTACAGCTGGATGGCAAATCCGTACACAGCCATAAGGTTTTCAAACCCGCTGTACAGGGCCGGGTTGTCAAAAACACGGTCAACAAAGTTGCCGCTGATAAAGTCGGCCACCACTACCTTTTTGATCAATCCGGCAATGATGAGGAAAAACCCCTCAGAGGTCATGGCACGGTCAGCAATCGGGTTGGTGGCTATCTGGGGCAACATGTCCTTGGCTCGTACAACGGGGCCTGCCAGCAGAGGAGGGAAGAAGGTCAGGTAGAAGACATAGCTGAGGAAGTCCCGGCACGGAGGCAGCTTTTTTCGGTATAAGTCAACAATGTAGCTGATCGAGCGAAAAGTGAAGAAGGATATACCGGCCGGCAAAATTATATCAAGGACATCAAAATCGGTTGTGGCAAAGTTGTTGATGGTGTCAATAAGCAGGTTGAAGTACTTGAACCACGCCAACATCCCTATGTTGATGAGCACATTAATCCACACTATCAGTTTGCGTTCCCACCGCCGCACGGCATTCCCCATCCATATACCCAGACAGTAGTCCATCACACATACTCCCAACAGGATGAAGCAGTATTGGGCCGAGGATTTGTAGTAGAAATACAGTGAAAAGAGGATGACAAAAACCATTTTGGTCTTTTGGTGTCCTTGCAGAAGCCGGTAAAGCATCATGAAGAACACAAAAAGTATAAAGAAGAGACCCGTATTGAACAACAGGGGGTTGAGAGGGTCAAACTTCAAGACGTTGACAAGTTTGTCAACATCAATATATGGTATGTTAATGTCAGCTAAGCTCATTTTGTGTAAGGATTCAAAACTTCAATCAGTGCATCATAGACCAGGCGCCCGATCAGATGATACCCGCGATAGGTGTGGTGAATTTTGTCACCGGCAAACATCCCGCTGCGAATCCAGTTGGCTGATGAGCCACGTCCCCCGGCCACTGTCCACAGGTCAAGGACCGGGATGTGCTTCTCTGCGCCATAGTCCACAATGGCATTACGCGCCTGCTGAATGTTATCAATGCGTTTGCTGCTTTCAATGGGGGTGGTGATCAGAATAGTCGCCTCAGGGTTTTCCTTGGCAATGTTTTTCACCAGCATGTCAACGCTGTTGAGAAACGCACTGCGGCTGAAGGTGCCGAAACACTCATTTGTGCCAAGGGATATTATGACCAAATCGGGATTGAGTTCGGCGATGCCCTTTCCCACGCTGCCGATGCGGTTGTATGTTGCATAGGTGGCACCATTGTTGCCGATGGTATGGTAATACACCCCCGGGCGCAGACCTTCAAGGGATGCACCATAAAGCGTAAGGTCATCGCCTGAGGAAAATTTCACGGTTACGCGCGTAGTGGGTTCGCCCCAGTATATGCGTGTGCTGTTGTGGCCGGGTACCGCACGCCAGTGCATCTCGCGGCCCTTGCTGTTGTACACACCGTCAACCGTCATGCGACCGCCATGGAAAACGGTTATTGCCGAGAAGGGGTTGTAGTCATCAGTCTCACGGGTAGCTACGGTGAACTCTGACTTGCCGGACACCGGGTGTATTGATACCCCGGTGAAACCCATCGGAAGGCTCCAGTTGCGACTCATCAGTTTGGCAGAGCGCCAGCCTGTCGGGGAGGTAAAGGTGTAGTCCTCAGGTTGATTGGTGCCGGCAATGCGCAACGGGGTAACCAATCCGCGCCCGGCGTTGCCAAAATCATACTGCA
The DNA here is from genome assembly GCA_964391735.1 of uncultured Bacteroides sp. Classification (GTDB taxonomy): domain Bacteria; phylum Bacteroidota; class Bacteroidia; order Bacteroidales; family Muribaculaceae; genus CAG-1031. The sequence goes on from CAYMNF010000023.1 coordinate 8,111, forward strand.
GTAACTCTCGGGTGGTGCGGGTTGATATATCAGCCTGCAGGTGGCTGTCGCCAATGTGCACAATGCTGACCGGCCGCGTAGCGCTTTGGGCAAAAACCCGGCGCAGAGCATCGGCATCCGCGCCGTTCAGGGTTATGTGGTTGGCTTTGCGGTTGATATATCCCGGGACGGGGATGTCAATCTCATCATCATATCCCGTGGTGTCAATCTCGGGGTTGAGACGTACGCTTTCCTCGGTGTCATCTGCTGTCACGTTCTGACCGGTCCCCGCAAGGATACTCAGTGCCCAAAAGGCGATAAGCAACAGGTGACGTGCCCCCGACATAGATTAAATAACCAAAAGACTGTTAGAGCATTCTCATCAAGGCGTTGTACAGGTAGCCGGCCAGTTCCTTGCCACCTGAATGCGTCAGATGAATATAGTCTTTGTTGACACGGCCGTTTGCGGCCCATTGCACGATTGCATCCTCGCCACCCATGGCCTCACGTGTATCCCAGAACAGGCAGTGAGCGCGGCGGGCAGCCTCACGCTGTGCGGCAATCATGGCGGGAGCCGTGGACATGGATTTTACGACACTGCCATGTTTCTCGCCTCGGTCCCCGATGCCCATCAGCAGAATGTCGGCATCAGGGTAGCATGCACGTACATGGTTGATAACCTGAACCATGCGGTTGCAATAGACACTGTAATTTTTCTGCGAGGCTGACATGGCATTGATACCGAACTCCAGAATTATCAGATCATAGTTAATCCATTTCGACATCTCATGGCAGAAGCTCGGGACAAGTTTATTGAGGATGATGCCTGAGAAGCCCCTTGATGACATACAGTCAAGACTGATACCTTTGGGCGTGTCAAGCCAAACCCCTAAGCCGATAAGTTTTGTGTCAGTAACCTTGATGTCAAACTCTGAGGTCACGCCGTCAACAGTAATAGCCTGGACGTCAGTGGACCCGGTAACGGGATACTCTTTCCAATCGCCGTTGGTTTTAAGCATCACCGTGGTGTTGTTGGGTGCAATGAACATGAAGGTTGACCGTGTCCAGGCATCACAATGGGCAACCTTGTCTGTACCTGTATAAGTTGACAAGGCATTGCCTGTGGGCATAAAGTAGTGCTCGCTCAGGCCCACGAAATTGTCATTGGCGCCCTTGCCGGCAGCAAACTCCTTCCAGCCCTGGCCACCTTGTTTAACCGAGCGGCGAAAGCCGGGGAAGTCACTGTGCATATTCACAAATCCGACCCCCTTGCCGCCAAATTTTGTTTGCAGCATCTCGCGCAAATCCTGGGTGAATATGTCACCCTCGATGTAGGAATCGCCCACAACCGTTATGCGGCCCAGACGTCCGTCGGCCAAAGCACGCTTCAGGTGGTACAGGCCAACCTCGCCGGTGGTATAGTCCTCAATGATAACATCATTGCCGGCGCGTGTGGGCTTAGCCTCGCCAACGATGGTGTCGATATACAGGGCGTTGCCATCGGCGTCATGGATTGAGGCAACGGCGCGGTCCTCCTCCTGCGCTTTTAATAATTCAGGGTCAATGTCCTCAACCTTGCCCGATTCCGTGCCGGGACATAAGGAGTCAGGCAGAATGTCGGCAACCAGGTTGAAGTTCTTTATTTTTCCGTTTGTCCACTGCTCAAGTGGTAAGAATGAGATTCCAAAAACCAATATCAGGACACAGATACATATAAGTGCGGCGTAGCCTGATTTTTTCTTAATACTCATCGGTTAATCTTTATTTTTAACCCCGGTTCTCGGGGGGTTAACTTTTTCAACTGCAATACAAAAGGGGAGAGCTTTGGCAAAAGTTTCAGTGTACTCCAAACTCGGGCTGCTGTGGGCGGTAATCCCCCCTCCAACATATAGGTTATAATCCCAGACATCTTTCTCGGCATCAAACACTGCCAGTGCCGAGCGCAGGTTGGCATAGAGGTGCAGATGCATATCCCGTGCCACCACACCTACACACCCGCCATAGCACCGACGCATGTGCAACTCTTGCCGCAGAATAGTTTCAATGGCATAATCGCGCGGGAAACCGCCAACCGCCGGCGTGGGAGCGAGCTCGGTAAGCAGAGGGATGACTTCCCGGGGATCCAAAGTGGCAGTAATGGGGGTCCACAGGTGTCGGAGATCACCGAATCGCTTTTGAACGGTCTTCAATTTGTTTTTACCCCCGATAATACGCGCTTTGTGTTTTGATAATACTTGCAAAATATAGTCTTTGACCATCCTTTGCTCCTCACGATTCTTCCAGTCCCACCTTTCTTGGGGCGCAAAAAGGGTCCCTGCGAGGGCTTCGGTCTGCAAGAGGTGCGTTTCAGGGGAATAGTCCGCCACAACCTCGGGAGTGGCACCCAGCCATAACCCGGTTGAATGATGATAGGCTATGTAGCGGAATGTATAAGGCAATTTCTCAAAATAGTTTTGTGCAACCTGCAACAGGCTGTCAACGCCGGGTGATGTAAGATGCTTGATGCGCGAAATCACCACTTTGCCGTGTTGCCCGAGGAAATCAAGCCGGTTACGCAGGTCGTGAACCACCGCGTAGAGCATTGCAAGGTAGTCTAATTCGTCAGTATCTTCCTCGAGTGGTTGCACAAGACAGCGCGGTTGTTGAGGCACACTGTCAAGTTTAAGCAAGGCGTCGGCATCCAACTCCTCCGGGATAGCAGCCCACTGCCCGGGCTTGCCGGCAAATTCGCCCAACAGGAAGGCCGGCCCGTTTACTTTCTCCCACGTGGTACCGGGGGTCTTTGAGGCTACAAAGTGGAACTCAGCCTCTGAGGGGTATGCATACAGCGCAAAAGGGAGGCGCAGACTTATTGCCTTTGCCACAGCTTTCTGTTGCGTTGGGGTGATGCCGGTCATATCCTGTCTGGTGATTTGGTTGTAACATGGCCTTTCAACTCAAAGGGCCATGCCTCGGTTATCTTGACATTCACATATTCGCCCGGTTTAAGGGATAGCCCGGGCGTTTTCTCAACAAGCACTTCGGGGTCAACCTCGGGAGAGTCATATTCGGTGCGTCCCACCCAATACTCTTCCTCCTCCCGGTCAATGAGGACCTCAAAGATTTTACCCACTTTATGCTCCTGAATCTCTTCTGAAATCTGCTCCTGTAAATCCATCAGGCGTTGCAGGCGTTCTTCCTTGATATCTTGGGGTACGGAGTCTTTGAGGTTGCGGGCGGCGTAGGTGTCCTCCTCCTCGCAATATGCAAAAGCCCCCATGCGCTCAAAACGCTGAGAGCGTGCAAATTCCATGAGGTTTTCAAACTCCTTATCACCCTCACCCGGGTATCCGACCATCAGTGTCGTGCGCAAGTGTATGCCGGGAACCCGGCGGCGTATCTCGGCAAGCAGGGCCTCAGTTTCAGCGCCGGTGATGTGACGGCGCATGGCCTTCAGAACCTTGTCGTCGTTATGCTGCAGGGCAATGTCCAGGTATTTGCAGACATTGGGTCGGCGTGCCATGACGTCCAGCACATCCATGGGGAAATCCTTGGGATAGGCATAGTGCAGGCGTATACGGCGAATGCCCTCAACATCTGCTATCGCGTCCACTAACTCGGCCAGGCGGCTGCGCCCTCCGGGTAGGTCGGTGCCGTATGCGCTCAGGTCTTGAGCTATTACATTTAGCTCACTCACCCCGCGGGCGGCCAACATGCGTGCCTCCTCAACGATCTCTTGCGGGTGACGGCTGCGGAAGCGTCCCGTGATGAGGGGGATTGCGCAAAATCCGCAGAAGCGGTTGCACCCCTCGGCTATTTTCAGGTAAGCATGGTGGGCCGGAGTGGTGACAATGCGGTCGTAGGGCTTGACAGGCGTTGAGCGGGACGTGAGATACTCTACAATCGCGGTCCAGTCGGTTTTCCCAAACCATTTGTCAACCTCGGGAAGCTGCTCGGGCAGTTCACGACGATAACGCTCAGACAGGCAGCCCATGACAATGAGTTCTGAGATGTGGCCGCTTTGGCGTAATTGCCCCAGGCGCAAAATCTCGTTTATAGATTCCTCCTTGGCGTCGCCGATAAAACCGCACGTGTTGACAATCACTGTGGAGCCCTTGGGAATGTCGCCGGTGAAGTGCACACGGCAACCGGCCTTCTCCATTCGGCGCATCAGCACCTCAGAGTCAACCAGATTTTTTGAGCACCCCATCGACACAACATATACTGTGGGGGCAGCTCCCTTTTTTTCAGCCATTTTGTGCTCCAACGTCAACTGTTATTTGCCGAACAACGAGCGTACGAATGTTTCCTTGTCGAAATACTGGAGGTCATCAATCCCCTCACCCAGGCCAATGTATTTTACCGGGATTTTGAATTGGTCGCTGATGCCAACCACCACACCACCTTTTGCGGTGCCATCCAGTTTTGTCACTGCAAGGGCATTAACGTGCGTGGCGGCAACAAACTGGCGAGCCTGCTCGTATGCGTTCTGGCCCGTTGAGCCGTCCAGCACCAAAAGGACCTCATCAGGGGCACCGGGAACTACACGGTCCATGACCTTGCGAATTTTGGCCAATTCGTCCATCAGCCCTTTCTTGTTGTGGAGGCGCCCGGCAGTGTCAATGATTACAACATCAATCTTGTTGGCCATGGCGCTGTTAAGGGTGTCAAAGGCTACCGAGGCGGCATCGCTGCCCAGTTTCTGATGTATAACGGGCACGTCGGCGCGACGTCCCCATTCCTGCAACTGCTCAATGGCGGCGGCGCGGAATGTATCGGCTGCACCCAACATGACACTGAGACCGTCACGCTTGAACTGGGCGGCAAGTTTCCCTATGGTAGTGGTCTTGCCAACGCCGTTTACGCCGACAACAAGTATAACGTACGGCTTGCCGGTCTCGGCAAATCCCCCGGGATTGAGCTGTACACCCTCGTTTTCAGCCAGCATTGCGCTAACCTCTTCAACAAGCAGGTCGTTTAACTCATCTGTTCCAACATATTTATCGCGGGCAACGCGTTTTTGCAGTCGCTCAATTATGCGCAAGGTGGTGTCAACGCCCACATCCCCGGTGATGAAGGCCTCCTCGAGATTGTCAAGCACCTCGTCATCAACCTTGCTTTTGCCGGCTATGGCACGCGAAATTTTATTGAAGACATTGCTCTTGGTCTTCTCAAGACCGGTGTCAAGCGTCTCCTTTTTTTTACGTGAAAAAAGTTTGTCAAATATGCCCATTATTCACTCTGTGGTTTTGGGTTGCAAAGTTACAAAAAATACCAATAGAGTGTATGCGCCCTGGCAGCCACGTGAGCCGTTATTTTTGGCAGCGGCTAAATCCTTTATTTATAATTAACAATATTTATGTCCCCCTTCAGGTCATACCGCTTTCCATCGGCACCGGTAGCCTTTATTACATAGTAATATACCCCGGCGGGTGCCACTTTTCCGCCGATTTTGCCGTCCCACCCTTGGGAGGGGTCGGTGAAGTGGCATAATTTCTTGCCCCAGCGGTTGAAGATGGTACACTCAAACTTTACAATGGACTTGAAGGATACTTTCCAGATGTCGTTGACGCCCTCGCTGGTCCCGGGGGAGAAAGCGTTGGGGCACAGCAGGGCGCTGTCGCCGATATTTACGGTGTAGTCGGGGCCTTGGGCTGTACATTCTCCCGAAGCATTGGCGCAAACAAAGCGCACGTATGTGGTGCCCAATTCGTCAAAGGTATAAGTGTACTCCTTGTCATTGCTTCGCAGCATAATATCCTCAAAGTCCGGAGTGCGTGCAAACTGCCATTCGGTGAAGATGGCCGCATCGGTGACGGCTGCCTTGAAGGTTATCACGGCCGGGGCATTTCCTCCTAAGGCCTCACCCTCCTGGCTTCCGCCAATTGTGTTGTCGGGTAACTCACCGGCTTGCTCGGCCGCTGAGTGGCAGTCTACGGCAAAGGCCCGGACCTCACCGCTCTCGGCACTCAGGGTCTTTCCCCATGCCTTCAGGAATTTGTCGCCTGAAAGCGTTACCGAGGTATTGCACAACGGTGCCGGGATGCTGAAGCGGCTGTTCTCGGCGGCATCAATTGTGGTCTCGGTGGGGGATTGTATCCAATCAAAAGCGTCCTCCTCAAACTCCATTGTGTGCCATTGGGCAACCATGCCGCGTGATAGGTCCATGCGCCTGCCGTTGACAGTGTAGTATTCAATTGGCTCGGCATACCCGTCAACCCCTATTACAGCGCGTCCGCAGTCACGTTCCTCAACAACGTCAAGACCGTTGAGGACAAGCGTATGGCGTGAGTAGTCCACAATCCAGATGCAGGTCTGGCGCCCATCCTCGTCAGCAATATATCCGCAATCCCCCTCGGTGATGTCAAGGGATTGGCCTGTGGCGGGGAGGTCCTCGGCATATCCGCCCCCAAGGTGATTAAATTTTTTCCACTGCAGGGGAGCCGTGGGGCTATCAGGGGTATAGGTGACGGAGACGTTCTGCATGTCTGCCACCACATACACCGCCTGCAGGCCGGTGCTTGCGGCAACGTCAACCTTTATCGGCGCCGGCGAGCCGGCAGGGGTTGTGACGCTGAGACCGGCAGCATGGATTGTGTTGCCTGAGGCCATGCAAGCCAAGAGGGCCGGGAGCAGATATCTGATTGAAAGCTTCATTGCTGTTAGGTTGCCTAAATGGGATTTCAGATGGGAAAGTAAAGGTACAAAATTCCTTATTTAGATAACGGAGAAAGGCGGGGGAAACGTACTGTTAACAACTGTTAAAGGGGTGTATGAGCAATTTGAAAGTAAAGCTGGCTAAAGAGTGGCAAAAATCCTGTTTTTGTCTAAAAGTATGGCAAAAAGAAATTTGCAAGAGGAACGTCAAATTTTCGAAAGATTAATAAATGTTAAAAATAGGTAAAATATTTGGTGTAAGTGTTGCGTAAATATGTTTTACAACATACTTTTGCAACGTGTTTTTCATGGTATTAGATTTAAGGTTAACGAAGATTGGTTGTCGTGAGACAACCTTTTCTTTTTCCGATTAAGTCGAAATGCAGGCTCGGTCGGAAACAACAAGAGAGGTCGCATCCATTTCGGAGCGGCCTCTCTTGTAGGGTGGGGTGGATTCTGTTGTTTAAAGCAGGTCAGGCTCGGGTTCAAACTCGTCAACGACTGCTTCTTCAACTGCAACAACGCTGTCGGCTTCTTCGGCATACGGGTTGTCAAACGCCTCGGCCGTCTCGCCGGTTGAGTTTACAAGCGCTTTGAATGCCTTGGTGAGCTCGGGGGTGGATTTGGCCTCCATATAACCGACTTCAGAGTCTTTACCGAGAATCAGAATCAGGCGATTGTTGCTCTCATACAGTGCTCCATACTCATTCTTTATTATCTCACGGTTGCCTGATTGGTTTTTCAGCTTTTTGATGAGGGCTTTGGCAACATCGCCTCCGCGGTCAGGTTGCTGTTCAAGTTTCAGTGAGATAGCTTTGCAGATCAAATTAGCCTCGTTGTTGAACTTGTATGATGAGCTGTAGGTAAAGGGGTCGTAGTCTGACGTAGCAATCATGGTGTCAAATATAAGGTCGCCCTTTATGGCATATTGATTGTTCTCAACAATGTCCCATTGATATTCGGTCTTGTATGAGCATGACTCGGCCCCGGCTTGACGAAGTTTTTCAATTGAGGCGGGTGATGCGTCTATAGTGATTCCTTTCATGTTCTCCTCAAAGGTTGACAGGATTTTGTCTGCCACTGCCGAGGCGTCAAAGAAGTCGCTCTCAATGGTGAGGGTGATGCTGAGGTTTACGCTGTAGAAATCTGATTTGCCCTGCTTTTCAAGGTCAGTATTATATATGTTTATATCGTGGTCAGACTCCACCAACAGACCCATGCCCGGTATGAAGTTTGCATCCTCTCCGTCGATGGTCTTCAGCTTTTCGTCTTTGTCATTGACAAGATACAGTTCCTTGTCCTCCTTGTCAAAGCATACAAACTTGCCGTTGGGCAAGAGGATCACACCGTTATATTTCGGGCGAACCAGAACCTCGCCTTTCATGTTCATTACGCCATACTCATAATCGTCGTTGACAAAAACGAAATTGTCACCATGAATGCCCTCTATGTTCTTGACGCTCTCCTTGCACTTGAGCACTTCCTCGCCCTTCATGTTGATAATGCGCAGGCGTTCACCGGTTGAGTACACTACATACTCATCATACAGGGTGGCTGATTTTGTGCCGTTCTTCAGCTCAATAATTACATTGTTGTCATGGTCAATGACGCTGTATATCTCATCACCCTTTTTGGTTTTTGTCTCAACCAGGGCATGGCCATTTATAAAGAAGTTGACATCATCATATTGGGGTTTGATGGCTAAATTGCCTTTTGTGTCGACGTATCCCCATTTCCCCTCGCTGTCCATCACCGGGAGAAGTCCCTCGGCAAATCTGAAAGCGCAGCGGCGTATGTCCACGCCGTTTCCGCCAAGCTCAAAGCGGGTCTCGCCTTTTTTGTCAATGATTTTGATGCGCTCGTTTTTGCGCACAACCGGCATGAGGCCCTCTTGCATAACGCCGGCTTGCAACAGGTCGTCACAACCCTTTATCAGCTCGGGCTTTTCGCCGATCTTGTAAAGGGACAATTTTTTATCTTTTCCCTCGGGAACACTGAAGACGCCCTCAATCACGGGGCTCGGGGCCTCTTTGAACTCGTCTGATACTATCATTTTGCCATCGGGGCCGACAAATCCCCAATGCCCGTTTTTCTCCTCCTGCACGGGCAGATAATCCACCTCAAAGGTGCTGTGGTTTGCACATTGGGTGAAGCTCAGCATTGACAGTGTGCCCAAAGTCAGTGCCAAAAACTTTTTTGTGGTAAAGCGCATATTCCGTTAGTTTTTTAAATTTTTTCGCGATTATGGCAAAGATAATAAAATAATGTTAAATACCCAGTTTTTCCCGACTGAAGTTGTTCCAAAACAACTAAGTTACGCTCTTTTAGCCCGGTTTTGCATTGCTATGAAATTTTGCTACCTTTGCAGCGGCCTTGTAGTTCAACGGATAGAACGGGAAATTCCTAATTTTCAGATGGGGGTTCGATTCCCCCCGGGGCTACTGAAAAAAATCTGCAGTCCGGATTGAAAAATCCTTGATTGCAGTTTTTTTTGTACCCCTACTCAACCAAACGGGCCCCCTGTGTGTTTAATATTGTGAAAAGCAGAAAAACTAAAAATCAAAACATAAAAACATTATGGCAGACACAAAATCCATCAAAGGTACTCGCACAGAGAAAAACCTTGTAGCATCTTACATGAACGAGTCGGCGGCATACACCCGCTATAACTACTATGCAAAACAGGCTACTAAAGAGTCTCTGTTCCCTATAGCACAGGTTTTCAGCGCCACCATGGCAAATGAGTTTATCCACTCAAAGGTGTTCTTCAAGCTGCTTGAAGGCGGTCAGGTTTCTGTTGACCTCAACGTTGATGCCGGTATAATCGGTACTACCGCTCAAAACCTTGAGATAGCAATGCGCGAGGAGCTCAGCGAGGGTGTTGACGCTTATGTACAGGCTGCAGAGGTTGCCCGTGAAGAGGGTTTCAATGAGATTGCTGTGCACTTTGAGTCAATTGCTAAGATCGAGAAGCACCACCATGATCGCTTTGAGCGCTACCTTGATTTGCTGAATACCGGTACCCTGTGGAAGAGGGAGAAACCCATCCTGTGGCAATGTCTGGTATGCGGATATATCTTTGAAGGGACCGAGCCTCCCAAAGTATGCCCCGCATGTGATCACCCCTATCAGCACTACATGGCACTTGATGACGTTAACGATATTGTGCTGCCTGAGATTACGATCTAATTTCCGCATTGCGGCATAAGACTTATACCCGGGGATGCCCTACCTATAAGGCCTTCCCCGGGCTTTTTATATTCTAATGACGGGATTTTGCTCTGAAAAATATAACCATTCTGACGAAATAGGCTCAAATATTGGTCAAAACTTCCACAAAAACATCTAAATGTTACTATTTATATGCTTTTTGTAAAATTCTATTTGCAATTAACAAAATATTATGTATATTTGCAATCAAGGAAAATGGTTCAATATTTGAGAAGTAAATCTATTTCTATCCTGTCAATTTTTTTAAGAACTGCCACGAAGTTGATTCGGGGCAGTTTTGCTTTATGCTCCACCCCTGCAACCCGGCTTGGGTACGACCAGACACCGAGTAGAAAAAAGATTGAGTCTCAATAATAACGTATTTTTGTCCCCCTTGAATTTGTGATAATAAGTTGAAATTCAAGTAATTAACCGCCCGAGGGTAATACCCAAACGTAGGGACTCACGGCTCGTGCGTCCGCCGTCCGCCCCGAGATATGGGGACAATCTACAGGGTGAGATCGGTACGATGCGCGGTGGCATTTTACGGAGATTTCTACACATTCGTGCGTCCGCCGTCCGCCCCGGGAAGACGTCCACAATGTGGGGTAAATTGGCAACGTTCGCCCGGCAGACACGCGCCGGACGCGTTTGGGAATGGTTCTGGGGCGGATAAAATGGAGAACCACAATTGCGTGGGGCACAAAAAAAGGAGCCGCAAAGGGGCTCCTTTATGGTGGAGGTAGGGGATGGTTACTTCAAGACGTCTTTAACGGCGTCGTTGGGTACCATTTGCTCCTGGAAGGTGTAAGCACCGGTCTTGGGTGATTTCACCATCTTGATTACTTTGCTGTATGTACGTCCTTCGCCTTTCTGCAGCGATGCGACTGTTTTCTTTGCCATTGTTCTGCGGTGTTAAAGGTTCGGGATTATTATTTGATCTCTTTGTGAACCGTCATCTTCTTCAGGATGGGGTTGTATTTTTTCAGCTCCAGACGTTCCTGGGTGTTTTTACGGTTCTTGGTGGTGATGTAGCGTGAGGTGCCGGGCATGCCCGAGGCTTTGTGCTCGGTGCACTCAAGTATCACCTGCACGCGATTGCCTTTTGCTTTCTTTGCCATTGTGTTCTAATATTTGGAAAGGAGTTAGAGGTCGAGATAGGTGATTTCGGTGAGGTTACCTTTAGCCGCTGCTTCTTTGATGGCGGCGTTGAGGCCCTTTTTGTTAATGATGCGAAGTCCGTGTGCTGAGAGGGTCAGCAAAATCCAGGCATCTTCCTCAGGCCAATAGAATTTCTTGGTGAACAAGTTCACGTTGAATGTGCGTTTGGTGCGGCGTTTCGAGTGGGAAACGTTGTTCCCGGTCATAGCTTTTTTGCCGGTTATCTGACAAACCTTTGACATGGCTAATGTTGGGGTTGGTTTAGCGTTAGGTGTTCGTTTATTGACGGTGTGTTTGGTGGGGGAAGCGGCCTCATATCGCCGCCGGTGCATCACTTCCGCACGGCTTTCTCCGCCCGGCCACAAAACATCTGCGCAAAGGTACAACATTCAGTTTAATCGTGCAACACCCCCGCCAAAAAAAATCACAAATACAAAAATTTGAAACCTGAGTACCCTCTGCCCAAACTCCCTCCTCGAGGAATGGTACCTCCACGTTCGGGTATTGCTTTGGGTTGGTATATGGTTGATTTGTAAGAGTCTATAAACACAAAAAGAGCCCGGGTGGGGCTCCTTTCGTGTTGCGGGTAAGTGGGGGTTATTTCACGAGGACCTTGGTGGTGGTGTGGCCCTGCTGGCGGATATAGATGCCGTTGGGAATGTTGGCAGCGTCTACGCGCACACCCTGCAGGTTGTAGTATACCACGGGAGCGTTGGCGTCAACGGCTACCTCGGCAATGCCGGTTTCGGCTTTGGAGGTGATCATCAGGTTGCGAACATCCCAAATTTCATCTTCTCCGTCAGGATATGAGAATCCCACTTGCACGGTCTTCCCTTTGTAGCTTGACAGATCAAGTGCTACAGGGTAGAAGGTTGTGCGTGAGTTATTTGAATCAATGGTTTGAATTACGAGCTCATCCCAAGTCTCGGTGCCGTTTTCGCGTATCAGGAAACGTGTGCCGTAAACGGAGGTATTTTGCTCAAAGCGGGCTGTAATGGTGATTTGGTCAGCCGTGGGGAGAACAATGGGTGTGGGGTCGTAGGCGTATGCTCCGGTCCATCCAAAGTCCAGAACGTACCCGTCGCCGTCAGCTTCAGGGGTCCAAAATACCATATCGTTGCTTAAAATCCAGTTGCATTCTGCATCGTTGCTGTTGAGGCCTGAATATATAAGCTCCTCATCGGGATTGGGCACAATGGGTGAGGGGGTCTCCTTGATGGTGTAAGCGGCCTGGCCTGTTACGGTGCCACCCTCGTTGCTTGCGGTAACGGTAACGGTACCCTCGGCGTCAATAGTTATGCTGATGCTCTCGGCGTTAGCCTCGTTGGACTTGCCATTGTAAGTGTAGCTGATGTGCGTGGCACCCTTGGCAGTGGCGGTAACAACTGTACCGGCCTTCACCTCGCCGGCGGCAGGGCTAAAGGTAACGGCTGACGGTGCAGCAACAGGCTGAGCTTTGATGGTGTAAGCGGCTTGTCCGGTAACAGTACCGCCGGCGTTGCTTGCGGTAACAGATACAGTACCGGCAGCGTCAATAGTTATGCTGATGCTCTCGGCGTTAGCCTGCTCGGTCTTGCCGTTGTAAGTGTAGCTGATTTGTGTAGCACCCTTGGCGGTGGCGGTGACAACTGTACCCGCCTCAACCTCGCCGGCAGCGGGACTGAAGGTGACGGCCTGCGGAGCGGGGGTGACGGGCGTTGAGCCACCCTCTTTAACGTAGATGCGAACCAACAGACGGTTAAAAGTCGCTGCCTCGCTCTGGTGGAACACATACTTATTGACGCCGTTATAGTCGTTATGAACCATATAAACAGGTGTGTTGAACCATGAGGCTGCTATTCTTGCGGTGCCGTCAGCGTCAACCTCAATTGTCAACTCTGATTTGTTGTCAGTTCTTAGTGAGGCTTGGCCGTTGTTATTGGGGAAAAAGAGGTAACCCTCATCTCCGTCCTTTATATACCATTTGCCATTACCGGCATCCTCAAGGGTGAGCAGCGCTGCCCCCTCGGTCTCGGCAACAGTTCCGTCGGTGATGGTGGCGTCAACTCCTGAAAAATAGTTTGTGCCTGAGAAAGCACCCATCAGGGTCTGCGGGGTCTGATTCGGGTCGCCGAGATAGAATTGCGTTCCGGCTTTCAGCTGCGAGGCATCAGTGCAAAGCACAAAGCTGTCTGCAGCAAATGCTGAGACTGCCGATGTCAGTGCCAGAGTTAGAAGTAGAGTAAATTTTTTCATTTAAAATATATTTAGGATAAAAAGAAACGGAATTGAGGTTAGTTACAATCAAAATGCTATGTATCACCTGCAAAGATACCCTAAATTTTCAGAAATGCAAATTTAGATGCATTCCCCAGCCCGCCAATCGGCCCCAACGTATGCGTATTATCCTTAAGCGGTTGAATAATATGTTTTTCAGTTGTTTCTTGCATAATTTGTCGACTTCCTGAGCACCCCTGCCGGTCGGCCAACGTAATCGTCTATGCGTAGGAGTCGTCGTGGGCTTCAACGGACGAATATGGTGACGTGCCAAGACCTGTTTTGGATGGGTGATAAAGTGAGAGATAATCAATTATACATTTCCGTGAGGAGGGTAATATATTGAATATAAAAAATTTACGGAGGGATTGGATTGCAGCTAACGTATGGACGGCCGAGGGGTGTGGCCCTTCGTTCATGAGGGAATGTCTTTAAATACAAATTGCTGACACGTACATATTATGGGGTATGAAAATGGGGGTTATGCCATCCGCGGCATAACCCCCTGTTTGGGTTTATTTTTAGATTATTCTGCTAACATGTTGTTGTTTGAGCGGGGTTTGAGGTCATAACTTACCATGGCCAAGGAGAATCCCCAGTAGATAAAGGCGATTGCTGTGAGGAAGCTGGTCATCATCATGTCGCCTACCCAACCGGCTTCGATGAAGAAGAATCCGATTACCATCAGCAGGACGCCGTTAATGATGTAGAGCCACCAGTATTTGCGGTCAGAGTTGCATCCTTGCATAAGGGCGCATATACCCCAGTAAATCAGTGCAAATGCGATGAAGTAGGGGAAGACAACCTCAGCCAAGAGGATAGAGCGTACAAGCACAAATCCGATAAAGAGGTTGATGATACCGCCGGCTATCCACCATCCCCAGCCTCGGGAGGCGTTGGGGCCTGATCCTACACAGAGCTGAACGATGCCGAAGAGGATAAGCAGCCATCCGAATATCTGACTTGCAATTGCATAACCCGAAACGGGCCAGAACCAATAAGCAAAACCACAAATTACCATAATGATACCTGCGCAGAGCACCAGCCACCAGGCTTTGGTTTGCCCCCAGGTGTGGAGATTGAGACTTTTCATTTCTATAAATAGTTTAGTTTAACATGTTTCTTATACTTGCGAAAATACCTTTGATGAGGTCTTTTTACAGGGTATTTTCAATATTTAAACATCCGTGCGGTTATAAAAGTTTTTGAGGTTATGAGAATAATTTCTTTTTTCTTACCGCAGGTTTTCTGTTGTTGGGAAACACCCCCTGTTATTATGGATTTTTTGCGCTGAGAAGGCTCGTCGTGGTGACCAAAGGGGTGGAAACGTGAGATGGATTGAAAAAAAGAGAGGGCTGTGGCACGAAAGCCCCGGCCCTCTCTCATACGGGTTCTGTTATTGCATATTAGCGAACAGCAATCTTAGTGGCGTTGCCATTGCGGATAACAACATAGATTCCGGGGGTGGGAGCACCGTAAACGCGACGACCCTGCAGGGTGTAAACCTCGCTCTGTGCGTTAAGGGCCTCGGCGTCAATGGTCTCAATGCCAACTTTTGACTTGGTAATTGTCAGCAGTTTTGCAGCATAGTTGAATGAGAAGTCATATTTACCGGCTGCGGGGACGGTCATCTTGCAATTGTCGGTGGTTGCTGTGAGGACGCCGCGCATCATTTCGCCGCTAAAGTCTACGCCGCCATAGTTGATGGCATAGTCGGCAGATGCCAGTTTAAACTCAGTGGTCTCTTGCACCTCAACCTCACCGATGGTGTATGAGTGGGTTGCCTCATCATAGGTCATCTTGGTAGCATCGGTGGCTGCCCAATCGTTCATTGAGCCGCGCAGATAGAGGACGGGTTGTTCGGTAACGGGATTACCGGTAACGGTGAGGGTCTTGTTGTCGGGAGCAAAGGAGATGGTTGCATTCTCAAATGCGGTAACCTCATCGGCAAAACCAAAGTCATAGCCGCCAACAACAACCGGAGCGGGAACACCTGACTTGAGTGAGTAGGGAGTCTGGGCACCGAAAGTCTTGCTGTTATCCCAAGCGCGCTGGCCAACAATCTTGAATTGGTTAACAAGTTTATCCATTGTCAGGGTGTAGACATTCTCGGTGTTGCGTGTCATTTGCACAGCATTCTCGATATCCCAGTTGTTAAAGAGACCTACAACATAGTACTCAGCCTCGGGCACAGCCTCAGAGACGGTAACGGTGAAGTCTGATGTGTCAAAGGTTATCAGTGCGTTCTCAAACTTGTCAGTACCGGCGGGGAGGTTCAGGTAGATGAAGCGGCCGGCGGTGGGAGTGCCTGAGGTAACGGTCAGCGGTTTGTCAATCTCAGCCTTCTCTTTGTTGTCAACACCATAGTTTTTATATGATGCTGTGCTGTTCTCGCTTGAAATCATGAAACCGGTCTCGGCAGTCATCTCGGCGAGTTTGTAGGTGTATACACCGTTCTCAAAGGTCAGCTCCTGGGCCTCCTCGATGTTTGAATCGTTGAAGGTACCCCAAATGTAGAATACCTGGTCGGGGTCAACTGAGTTTGATTTGGTACAAACCACGGTGTGGTTGTCAAAGTCAACGACCATTTTGTATGTACCGTTGGGCAGACGGTAGTGGGTATAACCGTTACGGCCAAAGCCGGTGGGGGTGTCAAGGGTTACATCTTCAACCTCCTGTTTGGGGCCGTATTGCAAGCCGGCAACCTCGCCCTCGCGGTCAGCTGAGCGTATGGGGGTGAAGGCGAACAGTGAGGTTTGGCGGTAGGTGCAGTTGAGCTCGATACCTGAGAAGATAAAGGTGTTGCCACGTTTTACGCCCTTGATGGCGTTCTTGGTGTCAAAGTCAAGACCGTTTACATTACCGTATACAAAGAGGTTGTCGGGCACGGGCTCGTTCTCATAGACGGGATAACCGGTTACGGTCACAGTCATGTCAGTCGGCTCGAAAAGTACTCGGGCGTTTGCTATTGAAACAACATCCTTTGCAAAAGTGAAGTTTTTGCCCTCGTCGCCGGCAACAACCGGTTGAGCAACGTTAACCTCAAGGCTGTTTTCAGCCGCAGCTCCCAATACCCATTGCTTAACATCGAGGTTGCGTTGGCCAAGAATCTTGAAGCCGGTGTTGGGCAGCGAGTTGATGCGGTAAGATTTCCAGTCGCCGTAGGTTGACATCTGGGGAGCGTTGGCAACATCCCAGTCATTGAAACCACCGGCAATGTAGAAGGTTGTGGGTTTAGGCACCTCAGCATTGGGGTTGGTAACGACAACAGTAAGGTTTGCGGGGTCAAAGGTTACAAGAGCATCTGCGCAGGGAGCGATGTACCAATCAAAATAAACCATAAATGTTGAGCCTTCAACAAGGTTTACAGTCTGGTTATAGACGGCAAAAGTTGTTGTTGAGGGGCCGAAAGATTTGGCACTCCATGAGGGCTCGTTAAGGATTATGAAACCTTTGCCACCTTCAGCGGGAAGGCTGTAGGTGTATTTGCCGTTGTCATAGCTCATTTCAACCGCTTGTGAGAAGTCGGTACCCTGGAATGAGCCGGCAATATAGTATTTGGGGAGTGAGGCTGCCGCCGGGTCGGTGGCAACAACAGTCATTGTGGTCGGGTCAAAGGTGATGAGAACCTCATTAAGGGCGGTGATGCTTGAGCCGAAGTTGATCTGTGAGCCGTTCTCGACAAGGGTCAGCGGCTTGTTGAGCTCAAACTTTGCATCACGGTCCTCAATCTTAACGCCATACATGGCGGCATTGATAAAGTCGTCACTGTCATAAATGTTGAAGCCGCCGTTGGTTGGGGCAGTATAGGTATACTTGCCATCCTGGGCTGTCATCGCTTCAAAATCAAAGTCTGTAAAGGTGCCGCTGATAAAATAGCCGGCAGCCGAGGCAAAGGTTGCCCCGAACAGACTCATGACAAAAGCTAAGAAAACTTTCTTCATGGATAAAAAGGATTAAATGATAATAAAAAGGATTAGAATGTGATTATCGCGTTTAAAGACCTATTGGCTTTATGGGGTGTTGAGGGGAGAAAATGCGAAGAATAAAAAAGCGTAAAAGGATGTCAAGGACAAGACCTTGGCATCCTTTTGCGCAATATTATTTCAGTATTTTGAAAAGACTGTCATCAGAGGGCAACCTTGACTGCTTTGGTGCCGATAACGCGGATAAACATACCGTTCTGCGGATTGTTTACGCGTACGCCCTGCAGGTTGTAGTAAACAGCGTTTTCAACGTTTTCAGCAGCAATGGTCTCGATGCCTGAAGTGTGAGTGGCGGTGATTGTCATTGCATTGGGGTCAAATATCAGGGTAACCTCATCCATCTCGCCGTCCAGCGGGGTGATGTCAGCCGAGTTGCTGTTGCTGATGAGGGCCAGAGGGGTATCCCACTCGAGGGTGCCACCACCGTCGGTACCGATGTTGATGGGGTTCCAGCCTTTTTGACCGGTGATTTTGAAACCGCCAACAAGGATCTCAAATGAGAAGGTGAACTTGCCGTTGTTCTCGGTCATCTCGATACCGTTGTTTGCGTCCCAACCGTTGAAGTTACCAACCAGGTAGTATTTCTGGGCACCTGCTTTTACAAATTCGCCGGTAATTTTGATCTGCTGGTCGTTGGCGTTGAACTCAACCACTGCGTTCTTAACAGCCTCGATGCCTGCGGGGAGCTGTACATTGTCGCCGCCGCTGAACATCTGATACCATTCGCCCTCAACGATGGTGCGTACATCGCCGCAACCAAGGTTGATGCCGCTCCAACCTGCATCGTCGATAACCTTGAAGGTACCGGTCAACTCGGGGACATTCAAAACATAGGTTGAGCCCTGCTGTGTGAAAGCCTCACCGGGAAGTGTCCAGCTGTTGAAGTCGCCAATCAGGTAGTAGTTGTCGGCGCTGGCTGCGAATGACATTGCTACCACTGCAGCTGCAGAAAGTAAAAATTTCTTCATGTTGTTTAGGTTAATAATAGAGTTTAAAAAATATAAATAAGTATGATAACTGTTTCAGTATTTGGTTAATAAAAGATTTCCGGGCAAATGTAATAAGAAATATTGATACAACCTAAAAATCCGTAATTAAAATTTTTTGCCGGCAAAATGCTATGATTGGTAGAAAAAGGGCGGTTATTGGACTTCAAATGTTGACATTTCGCTATATGCCTCCCAATCCGGGTCGTTTTCGGCCGTGATTTCAAGGGGAAGTTGGGGCAGGGGCTCTAATGCGTTGTTGAGCTTCTTGTTGAAGATATTGATACTGGCAGTGTAAAATACCCATGTGCGATGCCCGTCGCCGGTAAAGATGCCGGTAAGTATGGCCACCGGGTCGCGGTCAAACTCATACAGCAGGTTGCGGGTTGCCGTGTCCATGATTTCGGCGTCGGCGTCATCGGGCATATCCGGGGAGCCGTAAGGCCAGTCGACCTCCACGCGTATGCGCATGCGCGGGTTGTCGCGAAATTTCGCCACATCCTTACGTCCGGTCACCATCACTGTGTGGCCGTTGTCGCCCTCGGCTGGGGCTGTCCACCATTCTCCTTTCATTTCCATAATGCCGTCTCTTTTATTGTGGGGTTGCAGTATCGTTCGGTTGATTTTGGCGGCTAAATTACTCAAAATAGGGCTGTGACGCAATTTTTTGTGCCTACACAATTTATTGTTAATTTTGTCGGGTTAAAACAGCAACAAAACGTTGACCATATATGGCACAGAAACCGAGTATTCCCAAGGGCACACGTGATTTTACACCAGCAGAGATGGCCCGTCGCAACTATATTTTCAACACTATACGTGAGGTGTTCGGCCTGTTCGGGTACCGCCAGATAGAGACTCCGGCCATGGAAACCCTGCATACCCTTATGGGCAAGTATGGCGAGGAGGGAGATAAACTCCTCTTCAAGGTGCTGAATTCGGGCAACTTTCTGAACGGTGTCTCAATGGCTGAACTTGAGGGGGATGAGCCCGCCAAGCTTGCCGCCCGCATGTGTGAGAAGGGGTTGCGTTATGACCTCACGGTCCCCTTTGCCCGGTTCGTGGTAATGCATCGCAATGAGCTATCCTTCCCCTTCAAGCGCTATCAGATGCAGCCGGTATGGCGTGCAGACCGTCCCCAGAAGGGTAGATATCGCGAGTTCTGGCAGTGTGATGCCGATGTTGTCGGCTCTGACTCGTTGGTAAATGAGGCCGAGTTGCTGCAAATCATTGACGAGGTAATGTCACGGCTTGGCATACGCACGGCCATCAAGCTGAATAACCGCAAGGTGCTTGCCGGGCTGGCCGAATATATCGGTGAACCTGACAGGTTGGTAGACATCACGGTTGCCATAGACAAGATTGACAAAATAGGCCTTGACAAGGTGCGTGAGGAGTTGACAGAGCGCGGTCTCAGTGCCGAGGCTATTGATAAACTTACGCCAGCACTGAGTATCTCGGGAACTGTTGAGGAGCGGCTCAGCCAATTAGCCGAGCTGCTGAAGGACTCAGAAACCGGTATGAAGGGTGTCGAGGAGTTGCGCACCGTTATTGAAATGACCAACCGCATGGGTCTGCGCGCTGAGCTTGACCTGGATGTATCGCTTGCACGCGGCCTCAACTACTATACCGGCACCATCATTGAGGTCAAGTCGCTGGATGTTGAGATCGGCTCAATCACAGGTGGAGGGCGTTATGACAATCTCACCGGCATCTTTGGTATGCCCGGTGTCTCGGGTGTGGGGATTTCTTTTGGTGCCGACCGCATCTATGATGTCCTTACCCAACTTGGGGTTTTCCCCGATGATATTGACGCATCCGCGCGCCTGCTGTTTGTGAATTTTGGAGGTAAGGAACAGGCGGCGACCCTCAAGGCATTGGCTATGGTGAGAAAGGCCGGTGTGGCCGCCGAGATGTATCCCGATGCCGCCAAACTGAAAAAGCAAATGAAGTATGCCGACGACCTGCATATACCCATGGTGGCGATGATAGGTGAGAGCGAGGCTGAGGCCGGGACAGTGACATTGCGCAACATGCAGGACGGTTCGCAAAAAACCGTCGCTGTTGAGGACCTGGTGCGTGAAATCAGTGAATAAAACGTCGGCAAGAGTATTCAACTGCATAAACGGGTGAAGGAGTGATAGCGTTGGCGCTGATAATAATGCACGGCCTGTTGATAGGCATTTTCGTGTCGGCTCCCATGGGTCCGACCGGGGTGCTCGTTATCCAGCGCACTTTGAACAAAGGGCGCATTCCGGCATTCTTCACCGGACTTGGTGCCGCCCTCAGTGACCTTATATATTGCTTGCTGTCGGGGCTTGGACTGGCATTTGTAACTGACTTTATTGAGAGCAACAAAGAGATTATACAGATAGCCGGCTCGGGTTTCCTTATGGCATATTGTCTGTATCTGTTTCTGCATAATCCCTCAAGGCAGTTGCAGAAACAGGCTGAAATGGCCCGGACCGAGACACCGTGGAAAGACTTCCTCACCGGTTTCCTGTTTACCTTTGCCAACCCGCTGATACTGTTCTTTATCCTGGGACTGTTTGCCCGTTTCAACTTTCTTGACTCTGATTACCATTGGTGGCACTATGTTGCGGGGTATATCGCCATCTGTGCCGGGGCGTTGGCGTGGTGGTGGGCCGTTACGTTCTTTGTGACGAAGTTGCGCAACCACTTCAACATGCGTTCCATGTGGATTATCAACCGTGTTATAGGTGCCATCCTTATGATTATGGCTATCGTGGGGATAATCTCAGGGATAAATGCGCTGCGCGGGTAGGACATTTTTAAACTTTTATACCTCCCGGATTGTTGATACTTTGTAGGCGATACTTGTCTAAAGTTTACGCTGAAACGAAAAAATATTAAAAAATATATTATTTATATGGATAACACCCAATTGCTTAAGGAAGTGGAGGCAAAAGCCAAGACCTGGCTGACAGATGCCTATGACGAAGAAACACGTGCCGCTGTCAAGGCTATGCTCGAGGTCGAGGACAAGACCCCGCTCATCGAGGCTTTTTACAAGGACCTGGAGTTTGGTACCGGCGGTCTGCGTGGCATCATGGGCCCGGGCAGCAATCGCATGAACATTTATACTGTTGGCGCGGCCACCCAGGGGCTCGCCAACTATTTGAAGGAAAACTTCAAGGACCTTCCACAAATCTCGGTTGCCGTAGGCCATGACGTGCGCAACAACTCACGCAAGTTTGCCGAGATGGTTGCCAACATCTTCTCTGCCAACGGTATCAAGGTGTACTTGTTTGACAACTTCCGTCCCACCCCCGAGCTGTCATTTGCAATACGCCACTTCGGGTGCCAGAGTGGTGTCAACATCACTGCCAGCCACAACCCCAAAGAGTATAACGGCTACAAGGCATAC
>CAYMNF010000024.1:0-26849 GCA_964391735.1 uncultured Bacteroides sp.
CGGCAAGCGCATACGCAAGAAGGATTTGGGCCTTATAGCCTCAACCTACGGCTACGTATACGTTGCCCAGGTTGCCATGGGTGCTGACCAGGCACAGACCCTCAAAGCCATACGTGAGGCCGAGGCATACGACGGGCCCTCACTGGTGATCGCTTACTGCCCCTGCATCAACCACGGTATACGCAAGGGTATGGGCCACGCCCAGCAGGAGGAGGCCGACGCCGTAGCATGCGGATACTGGCACCTGTGGCGCTACAACCCGGCCCTTGAGATGGAAGGGAAGAATCCCTTTACCCTTGACAGCCGTGAGCCCGATTGGGACAAGTTTGAGGACTTCCTGATGGGCGAGGTTCGCTACGCATCGGTTTTCAAACAGTATCCCGACGCTGCCAAAGAACTGTTTGAGGCTGCCAAGGAGAATGCCCGCTGGCGCTACAACAACTATCGTCGTTTGGCAACCCAGCAATGGGGTGTAGAACCCAGTCCCGAAGTTAAGTAAGACGCCCGTCTTTCAGTAATACTCACCGAGGTTGCGCCACTAAACCGGCACTGCCTCGGTGATTTTTTACCCCGGGGTTATCTATTTTTTGATTAACTTTGCCCTAAGAAAAATCAGGAGATAATGTCAACCAATATACGCCGTAATGACAAAGGGTTGCCACCCCCGGTGCACGACTTCGGGGGGAAGATTGCGCCCCGCGACCTTGAGCTTGAGGCTGCCGTGTTGGGAGCGCTGATGATTGAGCGTGACGCCTTCCCGGCAGTGAGCAACCTGCTGAGGCCCGAGACCTTCTATGACCCGGCTCACCAAAAGGTCTATGAGGCTATCCAGACCTTGGGGATGTCTCAAAAGCCGATTGATATGCTCACCGTCACCGAGCAATTGCGCCTGAACGGTACACTTGAGGAGGTTGGGGGGCCCGTGGCAATCACTGAGCTTACCGACCGTGTGATGTCAGGTGCAAACATTGAGTTCCATGCCCGCATTGTTGTCCAGAAGTATCTGGCCCGTGAACTTATCAGGTTTGCCGGCATGGTTGAGACAAAGGCATACGATGAGAGCAATGACGTTGACGACCTGATGCAGGAGGCCGAGGGCACCCTCTTTGAACTTGCCCAACGCAACGTCAAGAAGGAGGTTACACAGATTGACCCCGTGCTAAACCAGGCTATTGAGCAGATACAGATGGCGGCCAACCGCGACACGGGCCTGTCAGGGGTAGCCACCGGTTATCACGCCCTTGACAAACTGACCAGCGGTTGGCAAAACTCTGACCTCATTATCATTGCTGCGCGTCCTGCAATGGGTAAAACGGCCTTTGTGCTCTCCATGGCAAAAAATATGGCGGTGGATTATGATACACCGGTGGCCGTTTTCTCGCTTGAGATGTCCAACCTGCAGCTTGTAAACCGTTTGATTTCAAACGTCTGCGAGCTTGAGAGCGGGGTGATAAAGAGCGGACGCCTTTCCTCACAGCAATGGGACAGACTCATGTCCAAAATCAAGAATCTGTACTCGGCACCGCTGTATATCGATGATACCCCCTCATTGTCCATCTCAGAGTTCAGCACCAAGGCACGCCGTCTGGTACGTGAGCACAATGTCAAAATAATCATTATTGACTATTTGCAGTTGATGAACGCCTCGGGGATGAAGTTTGGCAGTCGCGAACAGGAGGTCTCGAACATATCACGTTCTCTCAAGCAACTTGCAAAGGAACTGCAGATACCCATCATTGCATTGTCACAGCTGAACCGTGCCGTTGAGGCCCGAGGCGATGACAAAAAGGGTCGTCGCCCCCAGCTCAGCGATTTGCGTGAGTCCGGTGCCATCGAGCAGGATGCCGACATAGTGTGCTTTATCCACCGTCCGGAGTATTACCTGAAGAGCTCGGTGGATGCCGAGGGGAATGACATAGAGGGAAAGGCAGAAATTATTGTGGCAAAGCACCGTAACGGCTCGGTCGCCGATGTGAATCTGAGGTTCAGAAAGCAGTACACCCGCTTTGAGAACTGGGATGATTCCCCCATCGAGAGCGAACCGGTGCAACGTGCTTCGGGGATGAATGACGGGCCTGCCCCGACGGGCAATCCCTTTGAGGGCGGGTCGGCTGACCTCAGTGTCAAGGCCAATGAGCCTCCGTTCTGAAGCACGGAAAAAATTAAGGATAAAAATCAATCAGGTGGTTAAACTTTAGCGCAAAAAATCCGTCTAAGCGTTGTAACCAAAAAAATTAGATGTTGGAAAGGAAATTTCTTTTGCGAGGGCTTTCTTTACTCATATTCACCCTCACAGTGCTTACGGCCCGTTGCTATGACATAACGGGTCTTTTCACCGACGCCTCGGGCGAAGCCCTGCCCGGCGCATCCGTGTCTCTGTTAAGGGCCAACGCCGATTCAACCTATGTCAGCGGCGGTATGGCCGATATGGATGGCCACTTCAAATTGTCGGGAGTCTCCTCGGGTAAATACCTTGTTAAGGCTACCTACATCGGGTATAAGGACAAGGTTGTCCCCGTCTCGGTTTCCAAGGCTAACATTAATCTTGGCAACATCAAACTTGACGAGGAGGGGAAAATGTTGGCTGAGGTGACCGTGCAAGGAGTGCGTACCCCCATACGCGTTGCCACAGATACCATTGAGTACACGGCTGACTCATACGCCACCCGCCCCAACGCCGTCGTTGAGGATTTGCTGAAGCGCCTTCCGGGTGTCGAGGTCGGCGAGGATGGCTCCATAACCGCTAATGGTAAGTCAGTTACCAAGATTTTGCTTGACGGCAAGGAGTTCTTCAGCGATGACCCCAAAGTCGCATCCAAGAATCTGCCCGCCGACATCGTTGACCGCCTGCAGGTTGTCGACCGCAAAAGTGACCTTGCACGCCTCACCGGCGTTGATGATGGTGAGGATGAAACCGTGATTAATCTTACCGTCAAGAAGGGTATGAAGAACGGATGGTTCGGTAATGCCGAGATTGGCGGCGGTACCGATTCTCGATACTTAGGCTCATTCAACATCAGCCGCTTCCAGAACGAGAATCAGTTTACCTTCTTAGGTAACCTCAATAATATCAATGAGTTAGGGTTTACCGACTCAAATGGCCAGCGTTTCCACCGCTTTGGCGGGGACCGTGGTATAACCAAGTCACAAGCATTCGGTCTCAACTTCAATGTCGGTAATGACGAGGTCTTCCGCGTAGGCGGTGACATCCTTTACAGCACCAGCGATGCCGTGCAGCGCATGCGTTCTGAGCGTCAGTATCTGTTCCCGGACTCTACCAGTTACAACACTCAAAACTCGGCCTCACGCAACCATGGGCGCAATGTCAAAGCCGACTTCCGCATCCTGTGGAAGCCTGACAGCCTTAACACCCTTGAGATTCGTCCTAACTTCAGGTGGAACATCAACAACTCCCTCTCAACCGACTCGGCTTTTACCCGCGCCGGGGATGCAAACCGTTCGTTGGTTAACCGCACCATGAACACCGCCATGTCCCACGGCAACTCTTTGGAGGGAGGTATGCGCGTGGTATACTCTCACAACTTTGCCTCACGCAAGGGCCGGTCACTTTCTTTCATGGGCAATTGGCGCTCAAGCAACGTGCATGAGCGTGAAAACTCCTTCTCATACAACCGATTCTACTTGATGGGTGACTCAATCGACCAATATGACCAATATCTTACCAACCACACTTGGAGCAATACGGTGTCAGGACGATTGACCTGGAAGGAGCCGTTGGGCGATGTCGTCAAGGGCAATTTCCTGGTGCTGGCCTACGGCATGACCTATCGTTGGAACAACGCTGACAAGCTGGTGTATGACCGTTATTATGACATCCCCTCTGACGGCATTTCCCTGCCCGGGGGAGAGTTCACTGAGGAGTATAACCCCGATCTCAGCAACGTGTTCCGCAACCGGTTCTTCACCCAGAATATCCGCTTCGGTTATCAAAAGGTTACTTCTAAGCTCAACGCTGAGGTCAGTGTCAATATGGTACCCTCGGCGTCAATGTCAACCAACCTTACCAACTCAGCCAAGTCTATCCCCACGCGACATGTTTTCAATGTCTCACCCTTTGTACGTGTCAGGTATAAGATTTCAAAGAATACATCGTTCAACTTCAACTACCGCAGCCGTGCCGGTGAGCCGTCAATGACCCAGTTGCAACCGGTCGAGGATATGTCAGACCCGCTGGACATCAAGGTGGGTAATCCCAATCTGGATCCCTCGTTTACCCACTTCATAATGTTCCGTTTCCAGGACTTCAACCCCGGGGCCCAGCAGTCTATCATGTCGATGGCACACTTCCAGGTTGTGCAGAACTCAATCGTCTCACGCACCGACTATGACTCACAGACCGGTGGACGCGTCACAACCTATGACAACGTCAACGGCGTTTGGAACGGTCGCTGGATGCTGATGTTCTCACGCCCCTTACGCAACAAGTTATGGACTGTTCAGGGTCACCTGTTTACCAATTTTGACCGCTCGGTGGGATACACAAACGGTCAGCGTAATGCCACCCTCACCTCCAGCTTCAACTTTGAACCCGGCATTGCTTTCCGTCCAAGCAATTTTGACATTGACCTGCGCCCGTTCTATCGCCTGCAGACCACCCACTCAAGCATCCCCACCGAGGTTGGACGCACTGTACATGGCTTCGGGTTGCACGGCACCCTCACGGCATACACCAACTGGGGACTGACGCTGCACACCGACCTTGATTATACCGCAACCCGCGGCTACAGCACCGGCTACAACACAAACCTGTGGATGTGGGAGGCCCAGCTCAGTCAGGAGTTCCTGCGCGACCGCTCGCTCACGCTGTCGGTCAAGGTGCATGACATCCTCAACCAGACCCAAAACATCAACCGTACAATCACTGCCAACTACATCAGTGACACTGAGTACAACACCCTTGGACGCTATGGCATGGTAACCCTCACTTACCGCTTCAACACCTTTGGCAAAGGCAACGAGCCGGCAAGCAAGGATATTATGCATCAAGGTATGCCCGGTCCGCCCCCCGGTGGCCACAGGCATTGATTATTCAGTCGGCAAAACCTGCCTTGCCTCGCCCTCAGCAAGGTCCCACAGCCAGGCTTTCGAGCCCTTGTGGCGGCGCAGGTCAGCAATCCACATCAACCGTCTAACGGCGGCCTCCTGACGCTCGGTCGGGAGGTCGCTGCGTTTGTATATTATCAGCTCCATGCTACCGTCACTGTGTGTCAGCAAGCGATCAACAACACCGGTGGCCCGCTTCCCCTCCTTCAGGCGGCGCGTGAAGATGCGGCCTGTTGTGACGTTCTCCCCGAACCACTCCGGGCGAGCAGCCATACAGCGCCCAAGCATTTTCCCGACGGCAGGGGATGGATTGTGGCGCAGTCGCACACTCGCCTCGTCGCCGGCATCGGTGAGGTCGGTCATGATGGCTTGCAGTTGTCGCAGCTCCTCATCCGGCTCACGGCGAGGATACTCGTTCTCTGCATCCCCCGTCGGCAGGGCGAAGTCTGTGTCCAGCACAGTGTCTTTCCACAGGTCATCGTGGCGGTTTAGCTCGATGGTGGGTACCTCCGGGTGTTCCTCTTCGGGGTCCAGAGCACCGGGGCGTTCTGCTTCCAAAGCTAATTTCCCTTGGGGAGGGGTAGGGGAGATAAATATCTCCGGGTCATCTTCGGTGGTTGTCAGCACCTCTGGGTGGTGCTGTGCCGTCTGTCTCAAGTAACGTCCTACGTTCTCATATATTCCCTCGGCGGATTTACCCTCTGCAGTTGCCTTGTAGTAAATGTTCAGCTCATTCACCGGGCGCGTCAAGGCCACATATACCAGGTTTACCTCGTCAATGTTGCGTTGTGTGCACCATTGACGGTATTCCGCCTCAAGGGGGGTGTCAAGCATCCACTCACCCAACTTTACCGGTATTAGGGGCGGACAAACCGATTTTGGCAATCCGTGCAGCTTTTTCCCCTCAATCCATATATAATTTTTTTGGTAGGCCCGTGGTGCCGTTGCTACATAATGCACGCAGGGGAACTCAAGCCCCTTTGACTTGTGGACCGTCATTATTGTCAGTGCCTCAAGGTCGCGACCCACTGAAAGTTTTATGCCGCTGCCTTTGGCGTCCCACCAGTTCAGGAACGCTTTGACCTCAGGAATCCCGTGTTCGCAATACTGATTCACGGTGTCAAGCAGGGTGCTCAGAAACAGATTCTCCTTCCGGCGCATCTCAGGGCTGATAAAGTCATTAATGATCTTTTCAACCATTGAGGGCAGCGTCAGCATGTCAGGGTCGGTGTCCGGGTCAAGTTGCAGGGGCTCCAACTCTCCGGCCTGACGCTTTGCCAGTGTCTCGCTCAGAGCCTCTGAGGGGGTCAGCCCACGGGCTATAGCCCGCTCAAATGAGCTGAAAATCAGGGCCAACTCTTTCTCTGAAAGGTTCTTGTGGTACAAGGTGAAATCCCCGGCACCGACAAAGCGCAAAATATTGATGACAAGTTGCACCAGGGGTGAGGAGGCCAGCGTAACAGACTCTTCACCGGCAAACTTCATCTTGGACAGCCATTTAAGTCTCTTTTCAACCCAAGCCCTTTCCTCCGCCTCACAGTCCTCGGGGATTTCTCGGCGGCTTATCTCACCCGCCTGCTCTATAAAGGCCTGGGCAAGGCTGTTGGTGCGCACAAGAACTGCGATGTCACCGGGCCGGTATCCGCGTTCAAGCTGTAGAATGATGTTGTCGATAATCTCCTCAACATTCATCCCTTTGTTCTCCTCAGCAGTAAGGGGTTGTGCCTGTATGAATCCGGGATATCGCTCGGTTTTTTTTACCGGATTCTGATGCACGTTGTTGTAGAGGTTCGCCAACGAGGCGTCATCGGCAACCGCTTCGGCAAAAAAAGCATTGTTGAACTCTACCACAGTGTGGCTGCTTCGCCAGTTGTGCTCTGAGGTGGTGGCCTGTGAGTCGGTGATTTCTTTACCCTCGCTCAGCCGGGTGAGCATTGAGGCATCAGAGTTGCGAAAACCGTAAATACTCTGTTTCTCGTCGCCGATAATCAGGCTCTCGTTGTCGCCGTGGGGAGCCTCATTGCGCGACAGTGCCTCTCGCAACAGGGGCTTGAAGATTTCCCATTGCATTGAGGATGTGTCCTGAAACTCATCTATCAGGAAGTGGCGATATCGGTTGCCCGTGCGCTCATAGATAAAGGGCGTCTCGTCGTCATCGATAATGTTGCGCAGCAGGGAGTTGGTGTCGCTGAGCAGGATGGTTGATGTGTCGGCGCGTTGGGCCTCCATTGCGTCCAGGATGCGCTTAAGGATGGTGGTGCGCCCCATCTGCTTATGCAGTTCCTTAAGGTAGCGCAGACGTCCAATAAGTTTTTTCAGGGTCATGGCCGCTGTGTGTAGTAGCTCAATCTTCTCAGGGGTCGCCTTCCCCTTGTTGAAGTTCTTGGCGGGGTCATTCAGGGCCGTCTCAAAGGTCTTTCCCTTAGGCAGGGCAGGCTCAAGAATATATTTATCAGGATCGCTGAAAAGCTTTAGCGTGTGCGCATTGGCACCCTGCAACAGGCCGTCAAGCCCGCGGCAGCACTGCCGCAATTCCTCCTCAACGGCTGAGGTGTCGGCCAACGCCTCCAAAAATTTTGTAAAGCGGTCGGTGTCTGCAAAAAATTTAACAATCTCCTCGTTATTCAGGGCAAACGACTCGTTTGTGATGCTGTTAATGTATTCCACAACCTCACGTTGCACACTGCCGTTGCGGCTGAAGATATTCGGGTCGTTTGACTCATCGAGGCGCATCGTCATCAGTGCTTTCAACTGACGGCTCAGCTGCTCGTTGCCCGGGTCATAGTCCGGTGCGACGTTGTTGTCGATGTCTGAGAGCAAGCGTGCCACGGCATCGCCCACAAGGGTCTTGTCGTCCAACTCCAGCTCATAATCCCCGGCCAACTCAGCCTCGCGGGCGAAAGCGCGTAGTATGGTCTGGAAAAAGGCGTCAATAGTGCTTACGCTAAAATGGTCAAAGTCGGCTAACAGGGCATCAAGGCTTTTCCCGGCATACTCAGCCAACAGACTTTGCGGATTGCTGCTGCCGGTCAACCCCAGGTCTTTAATCAGGTTTTCCAAATAGGGGCTGCCCTTATCCTCCCATCCGCGCTCGCGCCCCGCCAACAATGCCAACTCATGCACAATGCGTTTGGTCATCTCTTCGGTGGCCTTGTTTGTAAATGTCACCGCCAGGATGTCACGGTGCGGATAGGGCATGCCGTTCTGCAGATTGCGTAGCTGTTGGCGTATGTAGCGATATGCAAGCTCGTATGTCTTTCCTGAGCCCGCTGAGGCACGATATATATGTAGCACGTTGTTGACAGTTAGGTTATCTGGGGGAAGATGGGGGCGCCGGTTACTTTGCCACTCCCCACTCCTTGAGCAGTGACATGGCGTCGTTACGGTGGTCGCCCTGCAGCAATATCGCTACCTCGTCAGCCGAGCCGCCAACGCCAAGCCGAGCCTTTAGCCGCGAAGCTAATGCGGGTATATCGGTGCCGGGTTTGAACCCCTCGATTATGGTTACCGGTTTTCCCTTGCGCCCTTTCTTTTCGTATGATGCCTTCAGCCGCACAGGCCCGGGTGCAGGTGCTTCCTCGGTTTGTTCGTTGGGTTCCGGGCCCGGGGGCAGGTCGGGGTTCTCGGTCATGAAGGCCCTCAGAGAGTCTTTCCAATCCATTGTTATCTACTTTTGGGTTATTGGGTTAGCACCCCTTGATGCGCCTCGGGGTCTATGTCATGATCGACTGACACATCAACCGGATTGGCGAGGTTGCCGGCAAGGGTTGATAACATTTCAACAAGGTGTTCTTGTCCCACAGCCTGGCGGGTGTAGTAATCAGTGGCTCGGGCAGCATCGGCTTTCATGGCCCGGTTGTAAAGAGCAACGGCACGGGCGGTCATCGCCTCCTCGCCGCCGCGGTCAGCCACCTGCATACAGGCTATTGACAGTTGGGCCAGGGCACCCGCATCAAGGTCATCGGTATCAAAAACCTCAATCCATTTGCCGGCCTGCTCGGGGTCTCCCACCGAGGCCTCATGGCATATCAGCTCAAGGGAACGGGCGTCACCCTCGGGGCCGCTGTCACTGCGCAAAAACAGATACAACAGCACTCCCAACACCACAACGATACCCAGCCCGTTGAGTATTATCATTTTTGCGTTTCCGGTATTCATAAGCCTAAGTTTCCTTTTACAAAAATAATGAAATTTTTTGACTTTGATTCGTAAGTGGTAAAACAGCGTTTCCAACCAAGAAAGTAAGTTTAGAGAGGGTTATTGTTGATGTTAAATTATCTTAATAAAGATATAATGAGGTTAACTGCAAATCAATCACCAAAAGTCTTGGAGCTGTTTTTCTTAAAATTATTGAATAGGCGGGGTGTTTAGGTTAGATTGTGTTCTAAAACTCCTGTTTTGTCTCTCTCAGCATCTCGCTTGTAGCATTTAAGCAATCTTTTCTGTATCTTTGCACCGGAAAATTTTGAAAATCACAATTTAAACATAGAAATCATGGCAGAAATCGCTGATCGCGTAAAAGAAATTATCGTCAACAAACTCGGTATTGACGAAAACGATGTTGTTGAAACCGCAGAGTTCACCAAGGACCTTGGTGCTGACAGCCTTGACACCGTTGAGCTGATCATGGAGTTTGAGAAAGAATTTGACATCACTATTCCCGATGAGGATTCTGAGAAGATCTCAACCGTTGGTGACGCCATCAAATATATCGAGGAGCACCAGAAATAATCGTATCTGAGGATTACAACTTCCTGAGGACTGATGGCCGGGTGTGCTACCCATGCCAAATGTTTCTCAAGAAAAAAGAACAACTAATTCCTCCTCCCGCCAAGCAGGAGGGGGAATTAATTTAAAAAACATATCATCAACCGGGGTGGTGGGGCCCGGTGGCAGACTTGCCCGGTATTGACCCCTCAACCGGTATCCCGAACGCCTAAAGCCCGTGTGGGCCTGCGTTCCACAAAGCGACGGGCCTGCATAGCCTGTCAACAAGTAATAACTTAAATATCCGTAATGGAACTCAAACGCGTAGTTATAACAGGCCTTGGGGCCATAACTCCCCTTGGCAATGATGTAGCCACCACTTGGGAGGCTGCAAAAAACGGAAAGAGCGGGGCAGCCCCTATCACTCATTTTGATGCCTCTCTCTTCAAAACCCGCTTTGCCTGCGAGGTTAAAGATTTCAACCCGGCCGATCATTTCGACCGTCGCAAAGAGCGTCAACTCGACCTCTATGCCCAGTATGCACTGGTTGCTGCCCGTCAGGCCATCGCCGATTCCAAGCTGGACGGCGAGGGTGTTGACCGCGACAACGTGGGCGTTATCGTGGCTGCCGGTATCGGCGGTTTGCATACCTTTGAGGAGGAAGCCGGCTACTATGCTTGCAACAGCGAAAAAGGGCCGCGTTACAACCCCTTCTTCATCCCCAAGATGATCGGTGATATCGCCTCAGGCCATATCTCTATGGAATATGGTTTCCATGGCCCCAACTATGGCGTGGTATCTGCCTGTGCATCCTCAAACAACGCTATCATCGATGCCTTCAACCTGATACGTCTGGGCAAGGCTGATGCCATTGTTGCCGGTGGTGCCGAGGCTGCTGTCTTCCCCGCCGGTGTAGGTGGTTTCAACGCCATGCACGCCTTGTCAACAAGGAATGATTCTCCCGAGACCGCTTCACGTCCTTTCTCAAAAAGCCGCGATGGCTTTGTGATTGGCGAGGGTTCGGTTGTGCTGGTGCTTGAGGAACTTGAGCACGCCCTGAAGCGCGGGGCTAAAATATACGCTGAGGTTGCCGGCGGCGGCATGAGTGCTGATGCATATCACATCACAGCCACGCACCCCGAGGGTCTCGGAGCAAAGCTGGCAATGAGCCGTGCATTGAAGGACGCCGGCATGAAACCTGAGGACATTGACTATATCAACGTTCATGGCACATCTACCCCCGTGGGTGACAAGTCTGAGGTCAAGGCAATTGTTGACCTGTTCGGCCCCCATGCTCACAAACTCAACATATCATCAACCAAGT
The DNA here is from genome assembly GCA_964391735.1 of uncultured Bacteroides sp. Taxonomy (GTDB): domain Bacteria; phylum Bacteroidota; class Bacteroidia; order Bacteroidales; family Muribaculaceae; genus CAG-1031. The sequence goes on from CAYMNF010000024.1 coordinate 11,096, forward strand.
CTATGACCGGACACCTGCTGGGTGCTACCGGCGCACTTGAGGCCATGTTCTCTATCCTGGCCGTTAAGGATGATGTTGTACCCCCCACCATCAATCATGAGGAGGGCGACGAGGATGAGGACATTGACTACACCCTCAACTTCACCTTCAACAAGGCGCAAGAGCGCACCGTCAATGTTGCCCTGAGCAACGCCTTCGGTTTCGGTGGCCACAACGCCACGGTTATCGTTAAGAAGTATAAATGATAGAAGCCGGTGTCCCCGGCCCAATCTCTTAAACAATACCGGCTGTGTCATATTCTGGCACAGCCGGCGCTGTTTTTTGCCTGGGGGGGAGGAAAGTTAAAAAACGGCAAGCAAGGGCTGTCGGGGCCTAACATATGGTTTTTTTTGCTACTTTTGTCAGAAATATATTTTTGAAAGTGACAACAGGAAAACTCTATTTCAGATACGGCACCATGGGTTCGGCAAAAACGGCTTTGCTGTTGACCCAGGCATATAACTTTGAGGAACGTAACATGCTGTATGCCTGCCTGAAACCCGCTCTGGATACGCGTGAGGGCAGCGATGCCGTGATACGCTCACGCATTGGCATTGAACGGCATTGCGAGTGGATATATGCCGAGACAAATCTGTATACCCTGGCGGTGGAACTGTGTGACCGACAGGGGGCGATGATAGAGTGGTACCTGATTGACGAGGCTCAGTTCCTGACCGAGGAGCAGGTCAACCAACTGTCGCGACTGGTGGATGACCTTGGCGTGAATGTGATATGCTACGGCCTGCGCACCGATTTCCAGAGCCGGCTATTTGAGGGGTCTCGCCGACTTTTTGAGGTGGCTGACAGTATCGATGAGATTAAGTCAACCTGTTCGTGTGGTCGCAAGACCATTATCAATGCGCGTATAGATGAGAACGGCGACTTTGTCGAGACCGGCTCACAGGTTGAGATCGGCGGTAATGACCGTTACATTGCCGTGTGCCGCAAGTGCTGGCGCAATCGCCGCATTGAGCAGCAACGCCGCGGGGTTCTGCCGTTCGCCCCTGAAGAAATCAAGGCACTGGATGACAATCCGGTTGCCGAGCAGTGAGAATTTTACAAAAATCTATTACCACAAGAAAAATCTTGCATAACATACCCGGGAAATGAGAAAATGGAGAGTTGAGGACAGCGCCGAATTGTACAATATTGACGGGTGGGGGCGCCAGTACTTCGGGATTAATAAAAAGGGCCATGTGACGGTTTGTCCCCGGCCCGGTTCGGCTGAGGTTGACCTCAAAGAGGTGATGGATGAACTCAAGGTCAGGGATGTCAGCGCCCCGGTGCTTCTTCGATTCCCTGACATTCTTGACAACCGTATTGAGAAAATCTCAAAATGCTTCAAGAAAGCCTCCAAAGAGTATGATTATCAGGGTGAGAACTTCTTGATTTATCCTATTAAGGTCAACCAGATGCGCCCCGTCGTCGAGGAGCTGGTCAGCCATGGCCGCAAGTTCAACATAGGCCTTGAGGCGGGCTCGAAACCTGAGCTCCACGCTGTCCTGGCGACAAACATTCAGGACAATGCCCTGATTATCTGCAACGGATACAAGGACGAGGCTTACATTGAGCTTGCTCTGTTGGCCCAGAAAATGGGGCGCCGCATATACCTCGTTGTCGAGAAGCTCAACGAGCTGAGAATGATTATCGACATAGGCCGACGTCTGGGGGTAAAGCCCAACATCGGTATACGCATAAAACTTTCATCGGCCGGCTCAGGCAAATGGGAGGAGAGTGGGGGAGACCGCTCAAAGTTCGGCCTCAACTCTACCGAGCTGATTCAGGCCTTGGAGTATATGCGCAAGACCAAGACCGTGGATTATCTGCGCCTGATACACTTCCATATCGGTAGCCAGATAACCAAGATACGCCGCATCAAGAACGCTTTGCGTGAGGCTATGCAGTTTTATGTCCAGCTGTCAAAAGCCGGGTTCAAGGTTGAGTTTGTTGATATCGGCGGTGGTCTGGGGGTTGATTATGACGGAACACGCAACTCCACCAGCGAGAGCTCGATGAACTACTCAATACAGGAATATGCCAACGATGCCGTGTCGGCCTTGGTGGACGTGTGTCAGAAAAACGGCCTCACACACCCAAATATCATCACCGAGAGCGGCAGGTCTTTGGCAGCTCACCACTCAGTGCTGGTCTTTGATGTCCTTGAGACAACCTCTCTGCCGCAATGGAAGGAAAGCGACGAGCTCTCTGAGGACGCCCATGAGCTTGCCAAAGAGCTTTACCAAATATATGACCGTCTGGACCAGCAGCGCATGTTCGAGGGGTGGCACGATGCCCTGCAGATTAGAGAGGAGGCTCTTGACCTTTTCTCCCTGGGCATGCTGGACCTCACCACACGTGCGCAGGTTGAGAAACTCTTCTGGTCTATAGCTCGTGAGGTTGGCGAGCTTACACGCGACATGAAGCATCCCCCCGAGGAGCTCAAGAAGATAAACCGCATGTTGCCGGATAAATACTTCTGCAACTTCTCTCTCTTCCAATCACTTACCGACTCATGGGCCATTGACCAGCTTTTCCCCATTGTACCCCTGCAGCGGTTGGATGAGCATCCTACAAAGGGGTGCACCCTACAAGATATCACCTGTGACAGCGACGGCAAGATATCACATTTTATCACCAACCACGGCACTCAGTCATGGTTGCCGGTGCATCAGCTGAAAAACGGCGAGACTTATTATCTGGGGGTCTTCCTGGTGGGTGCTTATCAGGAGATTCTCGGCGATATGCACAACCTTTTTGGCGACACAAACGCCGTTCATATCTCGGTGTATCCCGACCACTATGAGATTGACCGTGTTATTGACGGCGAGACCGTTGCCGAGGTGCTTGACTACGTGCAATACACACCTAAAAAGCTGGTGCGGAATGTTGAGACGTGGGTAACTGCCTCTATGAAGGCCGGCAAGATTACGCCCGAGGAGGGCCGCGAATTCCTCTCGAACTACCGCAGCGGGTTGTACGGATATACTTACCTTGAGCACGACTGATGCGCTGGTTCATGGAATTGGCCTATAGAGGCGAGCCGTTCCACGGATGGCAGGTGCAGCCCGGCGAGGTTACCGTGCAGAGCACCCTGGAGGGCGCGTTGGGGATGCTGATGCGCCGCCCGGTTTCAGTTACCGGGGCAGGGAGGACTGATGCCGGTGTAAATGCCGAAAAGATGATTGCCCATTTTGATACGGAGGACCCCTTTGACCCCCAAGAGTTGACACGGCGCATCAATGCTATTGTAGGCAAAGATATAGCTGTCAGGAGGGTATGGAGGGTGCATGATGATATGCATGCGCGCTTCTCGGCTACCTCACGCACATATCGGTATTATGTCCTGACGCAGAAATCACCTTTCCTGAACCGCTTGGCATGGCAAGCGCCTAAGACTCTGGACTTTGAGGCTATGAACCTTGCCGCCGCGCGACTACTTGAGGTGGAGGATTTCACCTCGTTCAGCAAGCTTCACACCCAGGTCAAGACCAATATTTGCCACGTTACGCATGCACGTTGGATACCCATGGACACAGCGGGAATGTGGTACTTTGAAATCACGGCTGACCGCTTCCTGCGCAACATGGTAAGGGCCGTTGTGGGAACCCTGGTTGATGTCGGTCGACACAAAATTGACTATACAGACTTTTGCCGCATCATCGACCGCCGTGACCGTTGCGCCGCCGGCACCTCCATGCCCGCGCACGCCCTCTACCTCCACGACATCACCTACTGACCCCTGCTTTAGCAAAAAAGAAAGAGGACCCTCAAAATGAGCATCCTCTTTCTTGTACCCGGACTCGGGCTCGAACCGAGATGGGTTGCCCCACTGGTGTTTGAGACCAGCGCGTCTACCAATTCCGCCATCCGGGCTTGCGGTGCAAAGGTAGGGCTTTTTTCCGCTTCTTGCAAATATATCTTGAGCTATTCACAAAAATTTTATCGCCAAGCAGGGTTTGCAACCCTCACTCAACTGCGTTGGTGAGGATTGAGGTGTAGCGCTGTGGTTCGGTGAGGGTGCGCAGCCCCTCAACATAGACGGGGTCCATGGGATTATATACTTTGAAGGCCGTGTCCATGTCAAATAGATCCCGCGCTATAAGGCCCTTTATCTGGGTGGTTATCAGTGGCAGGGACAGGGTTAGCTGTTCGGGATCCGGGGCAATATCTTTTGTGGATGCCAGGGCTGCCAGCTCATCAATCATCACACTGTCTACCGTGAAGTCGTCAAGGAAGGCTTGGGCGTTCTTGTACTTAGCTTTGAGGGCTTTACGGTTTTTGTCCATATACTGGGACTGATATGTCTTTATAATGCCCTTGGCACGCAGATCTCGGTAATATTTGGTAAAGGCTGTGGTGTCTAACGGCACAAACACATCGGGAATGATTCCGCCGCCTCCCTTAACCGGGCGGTTCAACACCTTGGTGTAGTAAATCTCGCTATCGGGGAGTTTTACCGAGTCGGCGCTGAAAAACTCACCGCTTTCATAGCGTTTGTTGAGGTCTGAGGTGTAGGTCTCGTCATCGCCTGAGGTATACGGCTTTTGGATGCATCGGCCCGAAGGGGTGTGATAACGTGACACCGTCAGGCGTATCATGGAGCCATCAGGGAAGGGGAAAGGCCGTTGAACCAAACCCTTGCCGAATGTGCGGCGCCCAACCACAACGCCGCGGTCATTGTCCTGCATTGCCCCGGCAAAGATCTCTGACGCTGAGGCTGAATATTGGTTTACAAGTACCACAACCTTGCCATCGGGAGGGAAGAGTTGATAACCCTCGGCGCGGAACATCGAGGGGGGAACTCGCTCACCCTCGGTATAAACAATCATGGACCCGCGTGGCAGAAAGAACTCGGCCATCTGCGACACAGCCCCTAAGTAGCCGCCCCCGTTGTCCTGCAGGTCGATTATAATGTCCTTCATCCCCTGTCCCAAGAGGTCCTTTATGGCTTTCTCAACCTCGTTGGGAGTATCCTCGGCAAACCGTGTTACGCGCACGTAGCCGGTGGTGGGGTTTACCATGTATGCGGCATCCACGCTGTACATGGGGATATCATCACGTATCACGTGGAAATTGATGGTGCCGGGGGTTCCGGGGCGATAAACCTTGAGGTCAACCTCGCTGCCCTTGGGCCCGCGCAGGATGTTGCGTATATCGTTGTTTTTACGTTTGGCGCCTGAGATTACCGAGTCACCGGCCATAAGTATGCGGTCACCGGCCAGTATACCTACTTTCTCACTGGGGCCACCCACAACGGTCTGGATAACGTGCAGGGTGTCATCAAGCATGTTGAAGGTGATGCCGATACCCGAGAAGTTGCCCTGCAGGGGTTCGTTAAGGTCCCGGGTCTCCTCAGGGGTGTTGTATGAGGAGTGCGGGTCAAGCGTGGCAAGCATGGCGCGCAAAGCCTCGTCAACCATCTCGGTGGTGTCAATATCGCCCACATAGTAACGCTCAATTATCTTCTCGGCATAGTTGAGCTTGGTTGAAGGATTGAATGAGGGGGAGATGGCCCGAACGGCAATCAAGGCCGACAGACACACCATCAGGGTTATGAATATCTTTTTCATTCTATAGCGTTCAATTTTGGGAGCGGTCGATTTTTGGTAGCAGATGGGCGGCGTCTTTGCCGAAGTGTTGCAGCTCCCTTACAACAGTTGAGCTTACCCATGCCAAAGCCGGGTCGGCCAATATAAATACGGTTTCAAGCCCCGAAATGTTTCGGTTGACGTCAGCAATTTTTCGTTCGTAGGCAAAATCTTGCTCATCCCGCAATCCGCGCAGAAGGCAGGTAGCCCCATGCACAAGAGCGGCATCAACGGTTAACCCGGTGTATTCCACCACTGTGACACGCGGATTGGTGGCATAGAGGCTCCTCAACTCCTCGGCGTGGAGGAGTGGCGCGGATGCATCCTTGTTCACGTTTACCCCAATGGCTATAACCACGCTGTCAAAAAGCCTGAGCGCACGTTCAACGATGTCTTGATGCCCGATGGTAAAGGGATTGAAGGAGCCTGCAAAGAATGCTTTTGACATCTTATTCTCTAATTGTCAGTTGTTTAGCCTGTTTTTGCAAAATTTATTCCTCAACAACCAGATTGTTGATGATGAAGTTTTGCCGTTGCGGGGTGTTTTGCCCCATGTAGAATTTCAGCACATCGGCCACATCATCCTCCTTGCGCAACTTCACACGGTCGGCACGCATGTCGGGCCCGATAAATGCCGCAAACTCCTCGGGGGATATCTCACCCAATCCTTTGAAGCGGGTAATCTCGGCGTTGTCCCCGAGGCGTGCAATGGAATCAAGGCGTTCCTGGTCGGTGTAGCAATAGAATACATCATCACGCGGCTGGCCGGCATCCTTTCCTTTGGCAGCTGAGCGGCGTTTAGAGGTCTTTTTGTTGCGCACACGGAACAGGGGTGTCTGCAACACATATACATGGCCTTTCTTTACCAGCTCAGGGAAGAACTGCAAAAAGAACGTCAGCAACAGCAGGCGTATGTGCATGCCGTCAACGTCGGCATCTGTGGCAATTATCACCTTGTTGTATCGCAAGCCGTCAAGCCCATCCTCAATGTTCAAGGCAGCCTGCAGCAGATTAAACTCATCGTTGGTGTACACAACCTTCTGGGTAAGGCCATAGGTGTTCAACGGTTTGCCGCGCAACGAGAACACCGCCTGGGTCTCGACGTCACGTATTGTGGTTATCGACCCCGTGGCTGAGTCACCCTCGGTCAGGAATATTGATGATGCAAGTTTCTTCTCCTCGTCACCCTTTGAGTCGTTGAGGTGCACGTTGCAGTCCAGCAGCTTCTTGTTGTGCAGGCTTATCTTCTTGGCCTTCTCCCTGGCAACCTTAGTGATGCCCGCCATGGCTTTACGCTCACGCTCGCTGTCCTGGATTTTCTTCAGGATTACATCGGCAACATCCAGGTTGCGGTGCAGATAGTTGTCGAGTTCCTTTTTCAGGAAGTCGCCCACAAACTTTGCCACTGTGGGACCGTCGGCGCTGACATCGCGGCTGGTGAGCTTGGTCTTGGTCTGGCTCTCGAACAGCGGCTGGTCAACACGTATCGATAGGGCCGCAACCATACCGTTGCGAACATCGCCCGCCTCAAAGTTCTTCCCGAAATACTCTTTAAAGGTACGCGCCACAGCCTCTTTCAGGGCCGCCTGATGCGTGCCACCCATTATGGTATGCTGCCCGTTGACAAAGGTATAATACTCCTCTCCATATTGGTTGACGTGTGTCAGGGTTACCTCTATCTCATCCCCTTTGAGGCGAATCGGCTGGTAGAGGGGGTCTTTGGTGATGTTGTCCTTGAGCAGGTCCAACAGGCCCCCGCGTGAGTGGAATTTGTCGCCGTTGAGGGTCAGCGTCAGCCCGGTGTTGAGGTATGAGTAGTTCTTCAATAAGGGCTCGATAAACTCCCGGCGGAACATAAAGCCCTTGAAGAGCTCGGCATCAGGCGTAAAGGATATGAAGGTGCCGTCGGGGGCATCGGTAGGCTCCAGAGGGTAATCTTTCACCACCAGACCTTTCTCAAAGTCAACGCGCTTCATCTGCCCACCGCGGTATGATATTGCCGTAAACTTCTCTGAGAGGGCATTCACAGCCTTGACACCCACGCCATTCAGGCCCACGGTCTTTTTGAAGGCGCCATCGCTCTGATACTTGCCGCCGGTGTTGATCTGGCCCACGCAGGCAAGCACACTGCCCAGGGGTATACCGCGGCCATAGTCACGCACCGTCACAGAGGTATCGTCAACAGTAATGTCAATCTGCCGCCCGAACCCCATAAAATATTCATCAATAGAGTTGTCTACAACCTCCTTGATAAGAATGTAGATACCATCGTCAAAATTTGTGCCGTCGCCAAGTTTGCCGATGTACATGCCCGGGCGCAAGCGCAGATGCTCACGCCAGTCCAGATGCACAATCTGGTCATCCTCATACTTCACAACATCGGGTTCTTGTCTCAAATCCTTCTCTTCTTGCGCCATATCTGCAAAATTAGCAAAATTCCCCGAAATTTCCATTATCCCCCCACGCCACCCGCCCAAAAAAGGAGGTTGTAGGTTCCTGAAAAAGGTTGACTCGGTCGGAGGCTCCTCAAAGACGCAGGTTGTAAGTAATAGTTTCGGGGAATAGCAATGGCATACCCGTTTTCTTGATTTTGAAACTGTAGGTATCGCCATGTCCACTGGGTCTACTTAATAACAACTCAACAGTTATTATTCCTGCATCTAATAATATATCAAATTGGGGGATAATAGGATTGCGTGTATGTTCTATACTTCTATACCTGAAATATTCCTTCCCATCATGAATTTCGTTTTCAACCTCTATCCAAAAAGTTTCATGATGTTTTTCACTTAATCTGGCATGAAGTAGTTGAAGCCCCCAAACAGCGACATCTTCAATTTTGCGACCGTAATGTTTTAACTCTAACCACTCCTTTACAAGTTCAAGATTTAATCCGAGTCCCTGTGCATTAGGTTGGTTACAACGAACGGTATTTTGATAAGTAAGACGGCCATCGCCACAATCGTACCCGTAAAGTTTCACAATTTCTCTCCCAGACTTAAGTTTGCTCAAGTTCCAATTTGGTGTCTGAGTAAACAATACATTTTTTTTGGAGGATCGTTTTTCTCTATGACTTTTTAATTCAATTCCTTTGTAATCAGGAGTTTTATTAGAGTTCTGAGGAATCCCAAGCATCGTTTCAATAGTGCGACCAATGCCAGTATCTGCAAGTACTTCTGATTCGAACCATCTGTAGGAATTTTGGCGGAAGAAATTGAGCAATTCTTCGCTGATTGAATTTGACACTTGGTAGAACTCTTTTATTAGATCTTTGAGATGTGAATTATGTGAGGATGTAAATGTCGCTTCAACATCGCATGAAGATATATTGATAACATAGAACTGTCCATTTAAGATACAGATTGCATGTATATCATCTGCCTTAGAGAAATTCGCCAGTCCATATACCCATAGACGAGGGTCACCCTTTTTTGTAACAGGTCTATATAACGAGGTCGTGGTTTTCTTGGCCTCATATCCATCAAGAATCACAGTTTTAATTAGTTGCTTATGGGCTGGCCCTTGGAGCTGATCCTCATAATTGTGTACGCCCTTCTCAAAAAAGAATGTACGCATTGGGGCAGTTGCATCCATAATGCCCTTCTTCAATCCCGTAGCGGTTACTTGCACGAGAGTAAATTCAACATTATGGTTCACCAAAAAGGCCATATTCTTTTTCTCAAATTGAGTAAAAGGACGCATGTGTATCATAATTCACAATTTGATATGTTTCAAGATAGTGTTTGCAATAGCTCTCGCCATAAGTGGAGGTACTGCATTACCGACAAGTGTAAACTGCGGTATTTCAGACTTTCTTTTATTACCTCCGGTTTGTCTCTTGCCTTGAAAAACAAAGGAATCGTCAAATGATTGGAGACGGGCCATTTCACGAACAGTCAGAGCTCTATGTGCCGAGTAATGTATAAAGTCATCAGGCATCGTTACCACAGTGGGACTTTGCCCTTTTGGGTTGAGAACAGTGTAATTACGCTTATTAGAGTCAATGCCAAGTCGTTCTAACTCTGCCTTGCAATCAGAGTCATAAATGCCGTGTTTAGCAATGATTTCGAGTCGCTTTTTTACTTCTTCTTTCTGAGAACTTGTCTGGTGATTATAAAGAGCAGGATCTTCACAGAAAAGATTATTTTCTAAGTCCTCAATAGATTTTACGTAGAAAGGAGCAACGTCGAAGTTAAAACGATGTGACAATCTTCCAAGTTTCGACCATTCTGCAAATGTATGAGAGTTATCCTCGTTAGAGATATGACTTTCAACGTCACGTTGACGGATCAGTGGCTCATATTCTTCTATCACTCTGCACTTACCATATTGAGTTTCCAGAGATCCATTACCAATAAAGTCCAAATCATGAAGAGCCTCGTATACCGTAACTTTCTCTCCCTCTGTGACCGTAGGTGGAATTTCATCGATTAAAGGTTGATCTTTTCTGCACCCAATGAATATTACCCGTTCTCGGTTTTGAGGAACACCAAAGTTTGCTGAATGAACTACAATTGGTTTCGCAACTCGATAAAGAATCAATTTGTCCAAGAGTATATTAAGTTCATTGGTTGAACCACAACTTGTTGCATATTGCTGTATTACTTCTATAGTTTCATCGAGAGTAAATGAATAAAGTCGAATCATGTCTCGAAACTCATTAACCTCCTTTGAATTTGAATCAAATTTTTCAAACGTATCAAGGGCTGAAAGAATTGAGTTTATGATATTTGAATCATCAATCAAGGACAAGAAACTATTAAAGCCATTAACAAAGTAATCGTTATCTATGTCTGTTGAAGATTTTAGATTTATAACGGCATTTGATATAGTATTTCTTTCTTCTGATTGTCGAAGAAGATTGAGTCCATGCCGAATTGTGGCAATGTGTATATTGGATTTACTGAGTCTATACTCAATTTTGCGAGTTATGTTGCGGAACTGATTTTCAATGAGGGTAAAAAAATCAGTAATTGCTTGATCTGAATTTTCTTCCAGACCAATCTCCATCTGTACTTTTTTAAGAATACAGTTTTTGACAAATTGAGATGCACTTTTAGAGAGCATTTTCTCAATATAGATCATAAATTGAGGGATATTATTATCGTCTATTATAGAACGTATCTCGCGCATTATTGCATCCTTAAAATGACCTTTGTCTTTAGTAAGGAGGCCCTTTACGTTCTCCATAACGAAGTATTTTGGACGGAGAAGCCTTATAACGTTGAGATAATGTTGAAAAAGATTATCCCTTTTGTCGTACCTTTTCCGTCTACCCGAAAGACTGAAACTCTGACAACTTGGGCCTCCGGTAACAACATCTATTTCTTGACCATTTAATTGTTCAAGTAAACGAGAAGTGAAATCCGGAGCCATTATGTCGCAGGTCAGGAACTTGGTGTCAAGACCTAATTGATGATTATATCTCACCCTATGGGTAAGTTCGCAATTCTCATTTATGTCACTGGCGAGAATAAATTTAAAGTATTTATTCTTGGTAAAAGCTTGGAGAAATCCCTCGCTGATGCCCCCGGCTCCAGCGAATAAATCCAAGAATGTTACGGCCTTCTTCCCTTTAAGAAATTCTTTCCTCTCAGCCATCGTCAATATTAGTAAAACTTCCGAGTAGGCAGACAGGCGACCAACCCTTTTGCGGCTACAAAGAAGCTCTTGAATATGTTTTATATAGTCGTTACTTACAATGGAGGGTCATTTGTCTGCGCAAGCGCGTTTTATGTCGTAAAGTTACGAAATTATTTTAGATAATTTAATGTGACTTTTGTTCCGTTGATGGGTATGGGAAAATGGAGAGGCCCGGTCGATGGTGGGGGACCGGGCCTCTTTGAAAACTGAAGTGATTAATGATTATTTGCGGCGGTTGCGCACTGAGCGTGCAGCTGCCGGTTTTGCGTTCTGTGTTTTTGTTGCTTTGGGAGCGCGTGACTTGGGCGCACTCACTTTTTTCGTTGTCTTTTTGGCCTCACCGGTTGACTTTTTGCCGCGGCTCGTGCGCGTTGAGCGTGTTGTCTTGGCTTTGGGTTTCTCGGTGTCAACGGCTGTCGAGTCGTTGTCCTCGGCTACCTCTTCAGCGGCTGCGGCGGCTTCCTCGCGGGCCTCGCGGGCGGCTTTCAGCTCGTCAAGTGAGGGTACCCAAAGTTTGTCCTCAAAGCCGGTGAGGCTGCGCTGTATTGAGTCTTGGGCACGTGCCAGGGCTTCGGGCTCGGGGTACATCTGCATCAGCGACTGGTTGCGCAGGTTGCGGGTCTTGTAGATGTCTCCCTGATACATGCCCAGGGTGAAGTAGTCGTCATAGTTGCAGGTGGCGAGGTTGTTGTCGTCGCTGGTGAAGATGTTCTGGGGTTTGAGGTATGGGCGCAGGTCGTCCATCTTTACCCAGAACATGGGGTATTTCAAGGCCTCACCGCCAAAGTCACCGGCGCGTGACAGCACGGGGCAGATGGCCTCGATGCGTGTGCGCATGCGGTTGCTGAGGCGGTCAAACTCCCACCGCTCGATGATGTAGTAGTTGAGGACCTCGGTGGCCGGCACATCACTGTCGTCAATCACAAACTTGGGGTTCTTCTCGGTTGACCCTTTGGCCGGGGTGTAGAGCACATGGAAACGGTCAAGCATATCTTTGACGTTGAGCCGATATTTGTCGGTAAAGAGCTCGCGGCCGTCAAGATACTCATACGCGTTTATCTGCCCGTTTGCCAGCAACCGCATAATGATGCGGAACAGGTTCTCCTGCCCGTCAATGGGCTCGTCGGGGAAGTACAGAGGGGCATTCTGGGGTTTCGACAGGTCAAGCTGGCGATAGATTACCCGCATCCACTCCATGTCGGCATCAGAGACGGGGGTTGATTGCATGGACAGTTGCATGCGCTCGGTAACGTTTGACGAGGGGTCAACCGTGGCATTGCGCCGGTTGCGGTCGCCGCGGCGCGATACACCGCTTGACTCTGATGCATTGTCTTGTGCCCAAATGGTTCCGGCCAGCATAAGGGCCATCACCGGGAGCAGTATTTTACCTATGTATTTCATTGTGTGATGTGTCGTATCAGGTGTTGAGGGGATAATCAGTTGACAAGAACCTCAATGGGTGAAAGGTCACGGGTTATGCCATCGGGGCCCACAGCGCGTATGCGTGATATAAAGAAGCGTTTGCCGCGAGACAGGCGCCTGAATTGTTCCTTCTGGCGGGCTGAGAACTGGTTGCCGGCTGAGACCTCAGGCATGGCGTTGCCCATCTGGTCAAACATAACGGTTTCAAAACTAAGCACCTTAAAGTCAATGTTCAGCAGGCCGTCGTCGATAGCGGCTCCAAGGCCTGAGGCCTCTATCAGCAGCGCTTTGCCAAAGGGTTTGCTGCCATAATACCGTCCGCCCTTATACTGGATAAATGCATCGGGATCGGGGAGCTTGCGCACCCTGAAGGTGGTAGTGTTCACCGTTTGGCTGCGACCGTCAAGGTTGGCCGTGACGGTGATGACGGCATCAGTGCCGACCGCTGACGGGCGCGCTACCCAATGGTCGCCGTTGCGGGTGAAGGTTCCGTTGGTCATTGTGGCTGACACCTGCGACATGGGGACACCGGGCACCGATATGGATATCGGGTTGTCAATACCGGCATACAGCACATTCATCATGGTGGCCGAGACGGTTGCCGCCGGCTCGATGACGGTGTATGACGATGAGAAGGGATATTTGGTGAAGGAGCCGTCGCTGTGGCCTAATTGGATGAATCCCGAGAAACTATGCTCACCAACGGCACCGGCCGTGGTGCGGAAGATACCGTCAGCACCCAGTCGCGTTCCGCCGACAAAGACATCGGGCCGCGCTGTTGAGTCAATGGCTGCCAGAACTATCTGTGCCTGGTATTGACCGCCGCGCATCACCATGCGGCTTTCGGGGATAACAAAGGCGGTGAGCTTGTTGACGCGTACATCGCCTGCATCAACGCTCACAAGCATCTGCTGCAGGGCCTCGCCCTCGGCATACCTCACGTCGTTTTGCAGCTTGGTGAGCAGCGTCACGGCTGCCACCACCGGCTGGTTCTCAAACTTAGCCTCCTCCCAGGGTTGGGCAAAGGCCATACCCGGACGGGTGAAGGGTGCTGTTGACAGGGATGCTGCCACAGATTTCTGCTTGGCCTCCTCAGGGATAAAGGGCAGGATAAACTGCCGGTAGGCGTCAATGCGCTTGCGCAGAGCCTCGCCGCGTTTGCTGGCGGGGTTGAGGAGTACCTGTGCCGCCGATTCCAGGTCATCACGGCGGTTGATGTTGTTGATGTCACCCTTGGGGCCGTCAGCTTGCTTGACGATGGCCAACTTTAGGCTGTCAATATAATTATACAACTGTCGGCTTGCCTGGCGCACCGAGTCGGCTTTTTCCAGCCAGGGCTTACCCTTGACCGGGTTCTGGGCCGTGAAGAGTTCAAGTTGGGCATACACGGCATCGTTGCGGCTGCCGTATGTGAGGTTGGTACGTGCCAGGCCTGACTGCACCTGCACAAAGCCGTCAAGCACATCGCTTGACACGTTGAGTGCCAGCATGGCTGTCAGCACAATGTACATCAGGTTTATCATGCGTTGGCGCGGCGACAACCGCATCACATTTTCTGCCATGGTGTATACTTTGCTTTAATTGGTTATTCGTTTCTTTTGCACCTCAGCCGGTAAACGGCGCTGAGGGTTTTATTCGTTGTCGGGTGCCGGATTCTGGGGACGCTGAGCGCCACCCATCATGGGGTTGTACATGTTCACAGTCATGGCATGGAGCATATTCTCATACACATGGTTGAGCTGTTGCATGTACCGGGCCATCTTCTCGGTCTCCTCGCAATAGCGGGTGCTCTGTGATGCCGACCGCTCATACATGTCGCGTATGTCCTTTATGCCGCGGTTAACGCGGTCAATGGCGTCAAGCTGTGAGGCGACACTGCGCAGCTGTATCTCGTAGATATGATTCAGGCCACCCACATTGTGGTTCAGGGCCTCCATCTCTTTGACATATCCGGTTGCCGAGCGGCTGATGTCGGCTGAGTTTTCAGTGATAGTCTTATAGCTGTCGAGCAACACACTGCTTACGCCGTTGAGGGCATCGGTGGTGTCGCGCAGGCGTGTCAGCTGGTCTGACACGGCAGCCATCTTTGTCATCATGTCGCGTGTTACCTCAGCCATATTGGCAAACGCCTCAAGCTGCTCGGCGGCGGCGGACATGCGCTGTATGGTCATGCTCAGGGCCTCGGCATTCTCGGCATCCATGCCGGGAGCGCCACCGCTGACAACGACACCCCCTTGCACCGGGGCACCGGCGGGCATTTGCCCGTCTTGTCCCGCAGGGATAACGCCACCGCCACCGCCGGGCTGAGCATATCCACCTATATACACCGGGCCTTGCACGGGGGCCTGGCCGGCATAATCGGCGGTTTCATCATCTTCAATGACCTCGGTGTACTCGTCGGCCTCGGCCTGAGATGCTGCGTGGTCCTCATCCTCCTTGAGCTGGGGGAAGACACGCGTCCAGTTATACTCGCGCGCCGGGCGGTCAAAGGCCGTCAGCAGGAACATCAGCACCTCGGTGCCCATACCCACCATCAGCAGGGTGTTACCGCCCTCAATGTGCAGAATCTTGAACAGTGCACCAAGGATTACAATGGCAGCGCCCACCGAGTAGGCAAAGTTGAAGAGGCGTTGGCCACCTTCCCATTGCAGGAATTGCTCTATTTTGTTACGTCTGTTGCTCATCGCAGTTTTTCAGTGTAAGGGGTGTGGTTTGTGTTGTATGGGTATTATTTACGGGCTTTAGTGCCGCGGGCAAAGCCTATTTGTGAGCGTACGCAGCGGAAACCGATGTATGAGCGTTGCTCGTTCTGGTATTCCCATTGGCGAATGTCGCTGCGTATATTGTGTGCGACATCTTTCCATGAACCGCCGCGCACAATCTTGCGCTTCATCTTATAGGGGTCCTCGGCAGCCGCATTATAGCGGTACTCGGGGTTGAGGTCATTCTTCAATTTCGACACACTCTCGGTATATGCCGTCGAGGTCCACTCGCTGACGTTACCCGCCATGTCATACAGGCCGAAGTCGTTGGTGGCGTATGTGCCGTCGCGCGATGTTATC
>CAYMNF010000025.1:0-26812 GCA_964391735.1 uncultured Bacteroides sp.
TTTCAGCAAGCATGCTCTGCACAAAGTAGAGAGCGCCGAAACCGGTAGCCTCGGGGCGAATACGTGAGCCACCAAAGCTCATGCCCTTACCGGTAAAGGTACCGGTGCACTGGTTGGTGAGCTTTTTGTACATACCGTACATGTAGCCAACCTCACGACCGCCAACGCCGATATCACCGGCGGGTACGTCGGTATCCGGGCCAAGGTTTTTCCACAAGCAGAGGATAAATGCCTGGCAGAAACGCATAATCTCAGCGTCGCTCTTACCGCGGGGTGAGAAGTCGCTACCACCTTTAGCACCACCCATAGGAAGTGTGGTGAGGGCGTTTTTAAAGGTCTGCTCAAAGCCCAGGAACTTAAGGATTGACAGGTTTACAGATGCGTGGAAACGGATACCGCCTTTGTACGGGCCGATAGCGTTGTTGAATTGCACGCGATAACCAAGGTTGTTTTGGATCTCGCCCTTGTCGTCTACCCAAGTTACACGGAAAGTGAGGATGCGATCCGGCTCAACAAGGCGCTCCATGATTTTAGCCTTTTCAAACTCAGGGTGCTGGTTGTAAACCTCCTCTACTGACATCAGGACCTCTTTGACGGCCTGCAGATACTCTTTTTCGCCCGGGTGTTTGGCCTCGAGCTCAGCAATAATTTTATTGATTTCCATGCCTAAATTTAAGGAATAAATTGATAGGTTAAGTCGCCGCAAATATAAACTGTTTTTTGACCTTCCCAAAACTTTTCAAAGACTTTTTTCATAAAAATTTTAACAGATTTTTCTCTACCGGATATTTTGACGGGATTTGGGTTTACCCGTCATGGAAAATGCGAAATAATCATTTTGTCGTTTTCTATTAAAAATATTTAAAATTTTCTTAAATACTTGCCTTGTTGTTTGTAATATTGAAATATTTTATCCAATTTTGCATCGTATTCTTTAATAACGGATAATTTCTTGGATAAAGGAGATTGAATGATTATGGATAAAAGCCTTGACGGAGGATGCCCTTAGTCAAGGCTTTTTCTTGGTGTTGTTCTTTTTGTTATTTTTGCATTAGATAATTCAGGAAAATAAAAATGCTAATAACGGAGTCGGTACACCCTCTTATCCTCCCTACATATAAAGATACCGGTAAAATCATTATTGCAGGGCCTTGTTCAGCCGAGACCCCTGAGCAGGTTGCGGCCACGGCTGAAGGCCTGGCAAAAGCCGGTGTGGACATCTACAGGGCAGGCGTGTGGAAGCCCCGTACGCGCCCCGGTTGCTTTGAGGGGGTCGGGGAGAAGGCCCTGCCATGGATAAAGCGTGCCGCCGAAGAGCACGGGATGCTTTCGGCTGTTGAAGTGGCTACCCCTGACCATGTCCAATTGGCTCTGGATGCCGGGATAGACATCTTGTGGATTGGCGCAAGAACCTCAACGGGGCCTTTTGCCGTGCAGGATATAGCCGAAAAGATTGCCGAAATAAATCCTGAAACAGTAGTATTTGTAAAAAATCCTGTCAATCCCGACATTGAGCTGTGGATTGGGGCTATTCAACGGTTGTTATCAGCCGGGATAAAAAGGGTGGGAGCTATTCATCGCGGATTCTCGGTTTACGGACCGTCCCCCTACCGCAACAAGCCGATATGGAACCTGCCACTGCAGCTGGCAGTGAGAATGCCCGGGATTACCATTATTACCGACCCCTCGCACATGGGTGGAAGCCGCGCACTTGTCGCACCATTGGCTCAGGAGGCTATGGACATGGGGTTTGCCGGGTTGATGATAGAGAGCCACTGTAACCCGGACAAGGCTTTGTCTGACAGTTCACAACAGGTTACCCCGCAAGCGTTAAAAAGAATACTTGGTGATATAGCCTTTGGGAAGCGAGGCAATGAAATGCCTCAGCTGCAAGTATTGCGTGAGCAGATTGACAGCCTGGATGCAGAACTTCTGCAGATACTTGCCAAGCGTATGGAGACGGCCAGATTGATCGGTGAACAGAAGAAGGAGGCCGGGATGTCGGTATTGCAGTTCTCGCGCTTTCGTGAGGTAATTCGCAACGGGATAGCTGCAGGGAAGTCATTGGGGCTTGACCCCAAATTTGTCCATGACCTGCTGATGGCTATACATGAGGAGTCGGTGCGCCAACAGGTTGAAATGCTTAAAAAGGAGCGCTAACAGTAAGGGACTCCCGTTTGTTGGCACGCTTTTTGATTGTAAGGATGTTTAAAACCATCTTTTCAAACAAAGATTTTTGATTTTTTTGCGCATTAGAAAAAAATCCTATAACTTTGACTTAAAATAACGGATATGAAGAATTCTGATTTTCGCGATTACGCAGTTAAACATCTTGGCATGAACGGTCTTGCCCTTGACCAATATGCCTCTACAATATCATCAAGCTATATTTCCCCCACCATTATTGAGGAACGTCAACTCAACGTTGCCCAAATGGATGTGTTCTCACGCCTGATGATGGATCGCATTATTTTCCTTGCAACAGATGTCAACGACTATACCGCAACGGTAGTACAGGGTCAGTTGCTGTATCTTGACTCGGTTGACCCCGGCAAGGATATTTCTATCTATCTGAACTCACCCGGCGGGTCGGTGTCTGCCGGCCTTGGTTTGTATGACACCATGCAGTTTATCAAGAGTGATGTCTCAACTATATGTATAGGTATGGCTGCCTCAATGGCCGCTGTGCTCCTTGTTGCCGGTCAAAAGGGTAAGCGCTTTGCATTGCCCCACAGCCGTGTCATGATACATCAACCGTTAGGCGGCGTGCAGGGCCAGGCAAGTGACATTGAAATCACAGCGCGTGAAATCCTGAAGTATAAACGCGAACTCTACGGCATCATCTCTGAACACTCAGGACAGCCGTTCGAGAAAGTTGAGCGTGACGGTGACCGTGATTTCTGGATGACCGCACCCGAGGCCGAGGCATACGGCATGATTGATAAAGTGCTTGTTCCCCAGCAGAATAAAGAGGGATAACGACACGGAAACAAGATGGCAAAAAAGACTGAAAATAGAGTAAATTGCTGTTCCTTTTGCGGCCGCCCGGCTATCCATAGCCGGGGGCTACTTCCGAGTCCTATTAGCGATGCAATGATATGCCTGGAGTGCATTGACAATGTGCATGAGTCTATGCAGGATGCCGGCCAAAAGAAATCAGGGAAGTCAGCTGATTTAGCGGCTCCTGACCTTAAGGCAATACCCAAACCCAGGGAAATCTTTGACTTCCTGAATGAATATGTTATAGGCCAGGAGGATGCCAAAAAGTATCTCTCTGTCGCGGTCTATAATCATTATAAGCGTCTTGCCCAGAAAAAGGATGATGTTGACATCGAGAAGAGCAATATTATAATGGTGGGCCCCACCGGTACCGGGAAAACTCTTTTGGCAAAGACCATAGCCCGGATGCTTGATGTGCCTTTCACTATTGTTGATGCAACAGTGTTGACCGAGGCCGGTTATGTCGGTGAGGATATTGAGTCACTGCTGACAAGGCTGTTGCAGGTGGCTGACTATGATGTCAAGAAGGCTGAGCGTGGTATCGTCTTTATAGACGAGATTGACAAGATTGCTCGCAAAGGGGATAACCCCTCCATTACCCGTGATGTCTCGGGCGAGGGTGTACAACAAGGCCTCCTCAAGCTTTTAGAGGGCTCGGTTGTGAATGTTCCCCCGCAGGGTGGCAGAAAGCATCCTGAACAGAAGATGATTGCCGTTGACACCAAAAACATCCTGTTTATTTGTGGCGGCGCATTTGACGGTATTGAACGCAAAATTGCTAACCGCCTCAATGCCCACACTGTAGGATACACCGGCAATAAGATTCGCCACAAAGTGGATCGCAACTATCTGCAATATGTTGCCCCCCAGGACCTCAAATCATTCGGTCTGATCCCCGAAATCATCGGTCGTCTGCCGCTGTTGGTACATCTTGACCCGCTTGACCGTGAAGCCCTGAGGCGTGTTCTTACCGAGCCCAAAAACTCTATAATACGCCAATATGAGAAAATCTTTGAGATGGATGGTGTTAAACTCAGTTTTGAGCCTGCAACGCTTGACTTGATCGTCGACAAGGCCATTGAGTATAGACTCGGTGCCCGCGGCTTACGCTCGATTGTTGAGGCCATTATGATTGACGCCATGTTTGATACCCCCTCTACAGACCTCAAAGAATTGGTCATAACACCCGAATATGCGCTTGAGAAGTTGCGCAATGCGAACTTTGAAAGCCAAAACCTGTAAAGTACTTACTTCCCCCTCATAATTCTTAAACCTTATCTTTACCAAAGCTTAATCCCCCCTCTCCTTTACATGGAAATCACATCAGAAACCCTATACAAAGCGCTGAAGTTTCACTTTGGCTTTGATACCTTTAAAGGTAACCAGGAGGCAATCATTACCTCGTTGATTCAGGGTAACGATGTCTTTGTGTTGATGCCCACGGGTGGTGGCAAGTCACTGTGCTATCAGCTGTCGGCATTGCTCATGGACGGTATCTCGATTGTGATTTCCCCGCTGATAGCTTTGATGAAGAATCAGGTGGATGCTATACGCAACATCAGTGAGACCGACCACCTGGCTCACTTCCTGAACTCATCATTGTCAAAATCAGCCATCGACCAGGTGAAGAGCGACATTATGGCGGGAAAGACCAAGTTGTTGTATGTTGCGCCCGAGTCCCTTACCAAGGAGGACAATATTGAGTTCCTGAAGACTGTGCCCATCTCGTTCTACGCTGTTGATGAGGCGCATTGCATTTCGGAGTGGGGTCATGACTTCCGCCCGGAGTATCGGCGTATCCGCCCGATTATCAACGAGATAGGCACACGTCCGGTCATCGCATTGACCGCTACGGCCACTCCTAAGGTTCAGCATGATATCCAAAAGAACCTCGGGATGCCTGATGCCGTGGTGTTCAAGTCATCCTTCAACCGACCCAACCTGTATTATGAGGTAAGGCCCAAGACCAACAACATTGACAAAGAAATAATCAAATTCATTAAAGATAACCCCGGTAAGAGCGGAATCATATATTGTCTTAGCCGTAAAAAAGTTGAGGAATTGGCAGAGATGCTGCGTCTCAACGACATAAATGCGCTACCGTACCATGCGGGCATGGAAAGCTCAGTTCGTTCGGCCAATCAGGATGCTTTTCTTCTAGAAAAGGCTGACATCATTGTGGCAACCGTGGCCTTTGGTATGGGGATTGACAAACCTGATGTAAGGTTTGTGATACATTATGATATTCCAAAAAGCCTTGAGGGGTATTATCAGGAGACAGGACGCGCCGGTCGTGATGGCGGTGAGGGTAGATGCATAACATTCTACTCAGCCAACGACCTGCGTAAGATGGAAAAGTTTATGCAAGGCAAGCCGATTAGCGAACAAGAAATCGGTCGGCAGCTTTTGCAGGACACAGCCGCGTATGCCGAGTCAAGCCTGTGCCGCCGTACACTTTTGTTGCATTACTTCGGCGAACAGTTTGACAACGACCATTGCGATAACTGTGACAATTGTATTAATCCTAAAAAGAAAGTGGAAGCAAAAGAGGATCTTTGTTCTGCAATTGAAACCATTTTGGCGCTCAAAGAAAAGTTTAAGGCTGAGCATGTCAGAGACGTTATGTTGGGGCGCCGCACCGGTGAGATTAAAAGTTATAACCATGACGAGCTGGAGGTCTTCGGCTGTGAAAAACATGCTGATGACAAGTTCCTGAACGCCGTTATCAAGCAAGCTGTCATCGCCGGGTATATTGATCGGGATATTGAAAATTACGGAATCTTGAAGGTGACCCCTAAGGGAAAGAAGTTTTTATCAAGTCCCACCTCCTTCAAAATCGTTGAGGACACCGAGTTCAGCGATGAAGAGCTCGAGGTTGTTACCTCAGGCGCATCATGTGCTGCCGACCCTGAACTGTATGTGATATTGAAGGAGTTGCGCAAGAATATTGCCAAGAAGCTTGAGCTGCCACCCTACGTAATATTCCAGGATGCCTCCCTTGAGGCCATGGCCACCACATACCCCATATCAATTGACGAGCTTACCAAAATCCCCGGCGTGGGCATCGGCAAAGCCAAACGCTATGGTCAGGAGTTTGTGGACATCATCAAACGGCATGTTGAAGAAAATGAGATTCAGCGTCCTGAAGATTTGGTTGTGCGCTCCATCCCCAAAAAGAGCAATAAGAAACTGGAAATCATCAAGGCGATTGACCGCAAGATACCTTTGGACGACCTTGCCTCATCGCTCGTGATGGAGTTCAGCGAGCTTCTTGACGAGATGGAGTCAATCGTCTTCAGCGGGACAAAAATCGACATCTCATACTTCATCTCGGCGATAATCGATGAGGACACTGAGGATGACATCTTCAGCTACTTTAAAGAGAGCGAGAGTGATAACCTGCAGGAGGCGATCAAGGAGTTGGGTGAGGATTATGACGAGGAGGAGATTAGGCTTGTACGCATCAAGTTCCTCTCAGAAATGGGCAATTAATTTCCCCCTGATGCCCTGAACATAGAAAAGCCATGGAGCCTATTATCAGATACAAAAAGGTGCAAGTGTTGCGGCGCGAACTTGTTGTGCTCCGCGATGTTGACCTGGAAGTGATGCCCGGCGAGATGGTTTATCTGATGGGTAGGGTTGGCTGTGGTAAATCGTCCTTGTTGCGCACCATATATGCCGATGTCCCTATTGAGCATGCCTGTGAGGCCCGTGTCTTTGACTACGACTTGTTGTCGATACGCCGGCGTGATATCCCTTGGCTACGACGTAACATTGGCATAGTTTTTCAGGATTTCCAATTGTTGCAGGACCGCAACGTTCACGAAAACCTCAGATTTGTTCTGAGGGCTACCGGCTGGAAAGACTCAAACGAAATAGAGCAGCGTATCGAAAAGGTGCTGAACACGGTGGGAATGCTCAACAAGAGTTACAAGATGCCGGTGAGCCTGTCAGGCGGCGAGCAACAGCGCGTGGCGATTGCTCGAGCCATCCTCAACGAGCCGGCTATTATATTGGCTGATGAGCCTACCGGTAATCTTGACCCGGAAACCGGCGAACTGATTGCCAGGATTTTGAATCGTATGGCTGCCGAGGGTACAACAGTTATTATGGCAACTCATAATCCTCGCATTGTTGAGGATTACCCGGCAAGGGTCCTCGTGTGCCGCAACAAGCGGTTGTGTGAGGGTGAATAACACGCCGCGCAAATTTCTTCTACATGAAACCTAAAGAGATTCTCAAATACCGGCCCACGGTTGAACGCACCGATGATGGCCGAGTGATATTTGTGGATGTGGCCAAGGCATTAACTATTTTTATTGTTGTGCTGTATCACCTCAACCACTGTAACTCGATATTTGCCAATGCGTTCTTCATGCCGCTGTTTTTCTTTCTTTCAGGTATCTTCTTTAATCCCTTTATAACAGCTAAGAAATTCCTGATACGTGAATGTAGGGGGAGTATCCTCCCGGTGGTTGTTGGTACCTTGGCCGGCTTGCTCGTAGAGGTTCTTTTCTACCATTTTCAGGACAAATCATTCCTTGGAGGTCTCAAACTTCCCTATTTCACATTCTTCCGTGTCGGGAATGTCCCGCTGTGGTTCCTGATTGCCCTTTTCTTTATGCAGTTTATTGTTTTTGCTGTTGAAAACCTTTGGAAGCGCGTCTCTGTGAAGTTGAGCGCTTACTTGTTATTTGCTGCTTTTGGATATATTTGTTCCATTTTCAATTTCCGCAACACAGGCTTTTTTGGCAATGCATGTCTGGGCTTACCCTTCTTTGTATTAGGATATTACGGTAAAGATTTTTGGCTGAGCGGTAGGTGGTTTTCCCCCTTGGCCTTGGTGCTTGCTGTTGTGGCTATGATAGCTGTTGTGCCGCTGAATGTGCGCAACAATTTCCATCACTCCATCATTTCGCCGTACTATTTTCCTACTATATTTTTTGGGCTTGCCGGTATATACATGATTTTGGGCTTCTCTATATTGTTGGCAAACAGATTCAAGTGTAAATGGCTGATGTGGATAGGGGAGTCAACCCTTTTTGTCCTCATCCTTCATTATCTTTTTGTGCCTCAGATACGTGACGTCCTTTTGCCGATGATTCCTCGTGAGTGGCACATGACCACGGTAATCTCAGTTTTCGTCTCTATCCTGTTAGCCGCATTGACAGTCTTCATTGGGAAGGGTATCCGCCGCGTGCTCCCGTTTATGTTCCCGGTCGTCCGCCGCCGCTCGAAGTCGATAGCTCCTCCCGCCCAAAAGTAAAATGATTTTAATACTCTATTTTTCTATCTATTCCCGGTTATATTTGAACTTTTCACCTCAGTACGAGGTTGAGATTTTATAGTTAGCAAAAATATTATTATATTTGCAATACCAAATGGGTAGTTTCCCCACAAAGAAATACTTCGAGTGCGAAAGCAACGATTTTAGGGGCTGGGGTGTCTCCCGGTCGGAAAGGGTTCCCTACGGAACCCTTTTTTACATTACTTGTCAGGGAAAATTTTTAGCCCCAAGAGTTTCCCGTTACAGGTATAAATATTTGAGGCTATCACATCAAATGCGGGATTTTGTTTTTGGGGATTTAACACATGTCTTGATATTGGATAAGCAATCAAATCAGCAACCTGCAATCCAAATATATTTTCAGACTTTTTACTAAAACTGAATCTTCCAATATGTGAAGCCAATCTTTCAGGGCTAACATAGTGCATCCCTGTAAACCTAAGTTTATTATAATAATTCAGTAGCGCAGTATCTTCTTTTTTCCCGCGACGCTCAACAATAATATCTATAGTCCCACCAATTGGACTTTTGTCATCAACACAAAAGATACTTCGCTGAAGAACATATTTTAGAGCTGTGCCATACACATCCGCATTTATTCCTTGTTTTTTAATACATTGCTCTTTTAATACTGAACAACATACAATTAAATAAACACCCTGGACGGATAAAACCTCATTTACTCGTGTATAAAACCTTTGTTTAATTTGGTCATTAAATAATATTTCAAAATGCTTTTCACACTTACGTATATCCCGGGAATGAAGAATTACATCCGCAGTATGCCAAAATTCTATTTTTAAGTCGTCTACTGCTTTCTTAAAAGAGTTTACTTTCTTTACGGGAATCAATATTCCGCATAACGTGAATATAGGAAAATGAGGGTCATACGTTGAGAGCGTATGATCGCCACATTCATCAATATATAAAATGTATTTCGGTTTGTTTGCCATAATTTTCAGGTGAAAAGTAAAGCAAAAATCTTAATATTCTGTCTAACCTGATCATTATAAAGCTGTAATGTACAGCGAAAAACACGCAACTTAGGGTTGGCCTCTTATATTTATCAATCATATATATAGGTCTTGTCTATTCGGGAATTTTTGGTTAGGTTTGCACACATATTGGCGTGGCTTTGAGGGCATGCCTTTTTGTGATGTAAAAATTAAAAAATAGAATATCATATTATGAGTTTGAAAACACAGGCATCTGCTCAGGTCTTTCTCAATGATAAACCGTGGGCTCGTTGGACAGCGTTGGTATTATTGGCATTAGCCATGTTTTTCGGTTACATCTTTATGGATGTACTTTCGCCTTTACAGTCTGCTTTGCAAACCACCAAAGGATGGGACCCCACAACTTACGGTAAGTTTGCCGGCTCTGAGACCTTCCTGAATGTTTTTGTTTTCTTCCTGATTTTTGCCGGTATTATTCTTGACAAGATGGGTGTAAGGTTCACTGCCATTTTGTCAGGTTCTGTAATGTTTATCGGCGCATTTATTAATTATTATGCACTGACTGACAGCTTCATGGATAGTAGCCTTGCTGTTTGGTTTACCAATAATCTTAACCTCACAGGGTTCTTGGGAGACATCACCCCGTTCTGCGAGGGTATGCCTGCATCAGCCAAGCTTTCGGCGTGTGGGTTTATGATATTCGGCTGTGGTGTTGAAATGGCCGGTATCACCGTCAGCCGTGGTATCGTTAAATGGTTCCAGGGAAAAGAGATGGCTCTGGCTATGGGTATTGAGATGGCTCTGGCACGTGTAGGTGTATTTGTCGTGTTCATCATGTCGCCGATTATCGCCTCCATGGGCGGTACAATCAATGTTAGCCGCTCAGTGGGCCTTGCAGTATTGCTTCTTCTTATCGGCCTTATCAGCTTTATCTGCTATTCTTTTATGGATAAAAAGCTTGAGAACCAAATCGGAAATACTGAGGAGAAGGATGATCCTTTCAAGATTTCAGATTTAGGCAAGATTTTCTCAAGCGGAGTTTTCTGGGTTGTGGCTTTGCTGTGTGTATTGTACTATTCTGCAATCTTCCCCTTCCAGAAGTATGCTGCCAATATGCTGCAATGTAATTTGGGTTTGTCAGCTGAACATGCTGCTATCATCTTCTCGGTATTTCCTTTGGGTGCAGCAGCTATCACCCCGTTGTTGGGTAACTACCTTGACAATAAGGGCAAAGGTGCCACTATGTTGATTTTCGGTGCTCTGTTGATGATTGTTTGTCACCTCACATTTGCTTTGGGGCTCCCGGCCCTGCGTGGCGAGAAACTTGACACCGTCAGCTCAGAGGGCGTTATCACCGGTACTCTGTCTGAGGTTCCCGGGGCGCAAGTTGACAACCCCCTCACTGTTGAGGTAGTCTTCAGCCCGTCAAATCTTAATAATGGTGAGTGGGCCAAGCAACTTGAAGGCGTAAAAGTAGGCGAGAGCGTTAAGTTCAACCCGCGCAGTGCCTTGACTGATGTTGCTAATCCCAGCGTCGAGAAAACCTCAGAGCGTATGACCTCACTCCTCAGCGACAAAAACACACAGGTCAATTATGCAGAAGCTCTGCAGATTGACAGGGATATGCAGCTCACCGTTAATCAGGTAAATGCCCCCACAAGCTGGCTTGGTATCGTGGTTGCTTTCCTTGCAATTATTCTGCTTGGTATTAGCTTCTCCCTTGTCCCCGCATCACTTTGGCCCTCTGTCCCCAAATTGGTAGATAACAAGTTGCTTGGTTCAGCCTACGCCGTGATTTTCTGGATCCAGAACATCGGTTTGTATGCCTTCCCGATGATTATCGGTGTTGCTCTGGCAGCCACTAATAAGGGTGTAAACTCGCCGCTCAACTACAACTACACTGTGCCAATGCTCATATTTGCTTCGCTTGGTGTATTGGCGCTTATCTTCGGCCTTGTACTGAAAGGACTTGATGCCAAGAAGCATTACGGACTCGAGCTCCCCAACAAAGTGTCGAACGACGAAAAGGTTGAACTGGACGCTAACGTTTAATATAGAGATAAGAGTGTCACCGGATTGTCCCTTGAAAAGGTAAGGGACAATCCGTTACACATGAATAAACCACAAGCATAACAATCAAAGAACCTGTTAACGGTTTAAATGGCAAAATTCATTATAGAAGGTGGGCGAAAGCTCAGTGGAACGATTACCCCACAGGGTGCCAAGAATGAGGCTCTCGAGGTACTGTGCGCTGCCTTGCTAACCGACAAAGCGGTAACTTACCACAACGTCCCTGAGATTCTTGATGTCAAGAACTTGTTAAGTCTGATGGAGGACTTGGGTGTAGAAATCGTTCACCCTTCCCACGGGACTTATATTCTGCAATGCCGTGAGGTTAATGTTGACTTTATGGACTCGGCAGACTTCATCAACCGTATGGGTCAGTTGCGCGGGTCCATCATGTTGGTGGGAGCCTTGCTTGCACGTACCGGCCGGGCACGGCTAGCGCGTCCCGGGGGTGATCAGATCGGGCGTAGACGCCTGGATACTCATTTCCTTGGATTGCAAAAACTGGGTGCCGACCTGGATTGGCACAGCGGGGATGGTGCTTGCAATATTACTATCGGCCCTAAGGGGCTGGTAGGTTGTTATATGTTGCTTGATGAGGCCTCGGTGACCGGTACCGCCAACATAATCTTAGCTGCCGTTGCTGCTGAGGGTGAGACAACTATCTATAATGCCGCCTGTGAACCCTATGTGCGCCAATTGTGCACCCTGTTATGCTCGATGGGTGTCGAGATTAAAGGCATCGGCTCAAACCTCCTTACTATAAAAGGGCATCCGGGACTGCTTGATGGCGCAGTACACACCATGTTGCCCGACATGATTGAAGTGGGCTCGTTTATCGGCATGGCCGCCATGACGCGCTCAGAGCTCACAATTAAAAACGTTTCATACCCCGATTTGGGAATCATACCTGATGCTTTCCGCCGAATGGGCATTGCTGTGGTTCAAACCGGGGATGACATAATTGTTCCGGCCCAGGAGCATTATGAAATCGAGACCTTTATTGACGGCTCAATCATGACCATTGCCGATGCTCCCTGGCCCGGTCTGACTCCCGACTTGCTCAGTGTGATGCTGGTGGTTGCAACCCAGGCAAAGGGGTCGGTTTTGATTCACCAGAAAATGTTTGAGAGTCGCCTGTTCTTCGTTGACAAGTTGATTGACATGGGGGCCCAGATAATTTTGTGTGACCCCCACCGGGCTGTTGTTATCGGGCATGACCACAGAAGGCGCCTGAAGGGTCGCCGCATGACGTCGCCCGACATCCGTGCCGGTATCGCATTGTTGATAGCGGCTCTGTCGGCAAATGGAACCTCAGAGATTTATAATATTGAACAAATTGACCGCGGGTATCAGGATATAGAAGGACGCCTGAAGGCCTTAGGCGCAGAGATTCACCGTGAATAATTGTCCGGAATGATTACCCGTTCTCAGAAATTTGACCTAACCCGTTTCACCACTTTCGGTGTCCCGGTAGCGGCAGCAGAATTTATCACTTTCTCAGACCCCGCTGAGGCTGCCACTTTGGATGCCTCAGGAGTATTTCGTGATAAATACTACCTGCTTGGCGGTGGCGCTAACACCTTATTTGTCAATAAGGAGTATAACGGCAAAGTAATTCGGTTTATCGGCGATAAACTGCAATGGATTGAGCCCAAGCGTGTCGCCGAGGTTGAAGCCGGATGGGTATGGGACAAGTTGGTGGAAGCTCTGTTGGATGCCGGCGTGTGTGGTGTTGAGAATCTCTCAGGGATTCCCGGCCATTTGGGAGGGTGTGTCTCAGGAAACATCGGGGCTTACGGGTCAGAGATTGCTGAATACGTGCGTACAGTCAAGGTGTATGATACCAAGCAACACGCCTTTCGCGAATTTTCTGCACGGGAGGCTGACTTCGCTTATCGCAACTCCATTTTTAAAAGAGATGTAGAGGGTAGATACATCATTCTATCGGTATTTTTTGAATTTCCCGACGCGGACAAATACAGACCGAATTTGCGATATAAAGCGTTGGATGAACTGTTTGCTGACAAGATTGCCACTCCTCAAGCCATACGACAGGCGGTTTTGAAGATGCGTAATCAAAAGTTACCCGACCCGGCTGTTACCGGCAATGCCGGCAGTTTCTTTAAGAATCCTATTGTGGAGGCTTCTGTTGCAAAAGGCGTCACCCGGTTGTTGGGGGAAGGCCCGGCGTTTCCTCAGCCTGACGGGAAAGTAAAACTCTCCGCCGGCTGGCTAATGGATAGATGCGGGTGGAAAGGGTTTGCGACCCCTTCAGGTGCCGGTATTGACCCCCGCAATGCTCTTGTTCTGGTGAATAACGGCGAAGCCTCCGGTCAAGATATCCTTTCATTGGCTGATAGTATTATCGAGGATGTGAAGCTGAAAGTTGGGATTGAGTTACAACCCGAGGTCCAAATAATAAAATAGTTATCACAAAGTATTTTTCTGCTTATGATATTATTATCAATATTTGACGCAGCGTCTCTTTTTCAGATGTTTGTTGACAATGCCGGGTATTGGCTGGTATTTCTCTTGATGACGGTTGAGAGTTCATTTATCCCTTTCCCGTCTGAGGTTGTAATCCCCCCGGCAGCTTATCTGGCTGTGACAAAGGGTGATATGAACATTTTTCTGGTTGTTTTGGTGGCGACAGCCGGTGCTCTTTGCGGTGCGCTGATTAATTACTTCCTGTCTTTGTGGATAGGGCGTCCCTTGGTTTACCGTTTTGCTGATTCCCGGATTGGGCATGCTTTGCTGATAAACCGCGAAAAAGTTGATAAGGCAGAAAAATACTTTGATAAGCACGGCGCCATTTCAACCCTTGTGGGCCGTTTGATTCCCGCCGTCAGACAACTGATTTCTATCCCGGCAGGGTTGGCTAAAATGAATATAGGCACATTCTGCATTTTCACCGTATTGGGTGCCGGTATCTGGAATGCTATTCTGGCTGCTTTGGGCTGGTGGCTTGGCAAGACTGTCTCGCTTGATGACCTGTTTACGCAGGTTGAAAAGTATAATGACTACCTCACATACTTCGGTTTGGGCATTGGAGTAGTGGTACTTATCATAATTCTCTACAATGCTTTTAAGCCCGCATCCGGTAAAGATTCGGCTCCCGAATCGGATAATAACGTTCTCTAACCCACACAGTTAATCATGCTCGTTGCACCCTCTCTTTTGTCGGCCGACTTTGCAAACCTTGGCAAGGATGTTGAAATGGTAAACCAAAGCCGGGCTTCCTTTTTCCATATAGACGTGATGGACGGGGTATTTGTACCCAACATCTCATTCGGTTTTCCGGTGATGAAATCGATACAACATCTCGTCGAGAAGCCTTTTGATGTGCATCTGATGATTGTGCACCCTGAAAAATGGGTGGCACAGGTTCGGGACACCGGTGCCGAGATAATGAATTTTCATCTTGAGGCCACATGTCACGCACACCGTCTGGTCCAGCAAATAAAGGAGGCGGGCATGAAGCCGGCCATAACCCTGAACCCTGCCACACCGGTAGACTTGTTGCGCGATATTCTGCCCGAGCTACACATGGTTTTGCTAATGTCAGTGAATCCGGGGTTCGGTGGCCAAAAGTTTATACCCGGAACATTGGCGAAAATTGAGCGACTGAAGTCCCTCATGGGCGAGACCGGTTCAGATGCCCTCATTGAGGTTGACGGTGGCGTAAATGACCAAACAGGAGCTCAGTTGGCCGAAGCAGGTACCGATATACTTGTTGCCGGGAACTATGTATTTAAATCCCCGAACCCCACCGAGGCTATAGCCACTTTGGCCGCTCTGTCATAAAAGTTTGAACCCGGGACGGTGCAATTCGCACGCACCAAACTCTGCAATAGCACGGCGATGAGCCTTTGTGGGATACCCCTTGTTGACATCCCAACAATATTGGGGAAAGCGGGTATGTAACGACATCATCAGCCGGTCTCGGGCAGTTTTGGCAAGCACTGATGCGGCTGCTATATTGGCATATTTTGCATCCCCTTTTACTATGGTCGTATGGGGTATGCCGGGGTAATCCTTAAACCTATTGCCATCCACCGCGAGGTGCTCAGGCTTAACCTGCAAGCCGGCAACGGCTCGGTGCATAGCCAATAGGGTCGCGTTCAAAATATTGATTTCACCTATCTCCTCAACAGTTGCGCTTGCCACACTCCAGGCAACAGCTTTGGCCTTGATAACTTCCTCAAGCCGATAACGGGCTGACTCCTTCAGGGCCTTTGAGTCGGTAAGCTCATCGTTAGCAAAATCAGGGGGTAAGATTACGGCTGCCGCGACAACAGGGCCTGCCAAGCATCCGCGGCCCGCCTCATCAATCCCTGCCTCAATCAGGTCTGAATTATACGCAAGGGGAAGCCTCACAATGTCAGTTATTATCAAACTTGTAACCCGTGCCGGGTACCGAGGTGATCAAAACACCATACGGCCCGAGTTTTTTGCGCAGGCGTGAGATATTGACATCCACAGCGCGCGAAGACACATTTTCGTCATCAGGCCACACGTTGCTCTGCAACTGCATGCGGGTAAAGGTCTCACCGGGTTTGCGTAACAGGGTTGCCAAAAGCTGATACTCAATGCGAGACAGTGAAACAGGTTCCTCATCAACCGTCACACGCTGGTTAATGAGATTGATTTCCAATCCCTCAATGTTTATAACCTCTTTTGGTGCCGGTTTCTGCACTGAACGGGCTGCCAGACTGTGGCGACGGATCACCGAGTTGACACGAGCAACCACCTCACGCAACGAGAAGGGTTTTAGTATATAATCATCTGCCCCGGCATCAAAACCGCGTACGATGTCATCTTCTGAGTCCATCGTGGAGCAGAAGATTAGCGCAATATCCTCAGTTGACGGGGAGCGTTGAAGCATCTCGCTGAAGTCAAGACCTGAGATTTCACCCGGCAGGTTGACATCCATCATTATCAGCGAGAAACTCGGCAAATCAAGGTCCAGCGCATCCTCGGCTTTGGCAACAGAGACGACCTTATAATACACACCAAGGTTGGCTGCCAGCAGTGTGCGTATCACCTGGTCACCGTCAATCAGTAATATTTTTTTTGGTGTGTCTTCCATAGGTAGTTACCTGATTATTAATATTTACGCATTTGTTCCTTAATGGTATCAACAACGTTGATTATGTAGTCACCGGTCTTTTCAAGGTCTCCCACAATGTCCATGTAAAAGATACCGGCCTGATAGGCATAATGCTTGTTGTTGATATTCTCAATGTTGTTTGAGCGCAGCTGGTTGCGCAGATTATTTATCTCGCGCTCCTTGTTGTATGAGACGATGATATCGGATTCGCTTTCGTGCTCAAGGTTCTTCAGCAAATAAAGCATGTTGGTCATGGCAGCTTCAACCTCAATAAACATCAGGTCAATGTTTTGATATATCTCATCGTTGAAGTCGACATTCAGTCCCTGTTTGCGTATAAGGGTCTTGGTTATGGAATAACAGCTGTCAGCTATGCTTTCAATCTCGGCAACTATTGACAACAGGGCCGCAATGCGGTGTTTTGACTCATTTGACAGCCTGCCCTCCGAGCAGCGATTCAGATAGTCGGCAATCTCAATCTCCATGCGGTCTGAGATCTCCTCATACTTTTCGATACGTGAGAATTGCTGGGTGAATTCGTTGGTCTCGCCGGGCGTGTGGATAATGTTCTGGGTCATACCAATCATGCGTTGCACACGCTCGCTGTACACAACAATCTCCTTCTCAGCCTGCGTGATATTCAACTCAGACGCGTTGAGCAGACCACCTGAGATAAACTTCAACTGGAAGTCCTCATCGCCTTTCTGCTTGGTGGGTATCAATTTAACCACAATCTTCACATACAGGTTAGTCAGCCAAATCATAATGCTGAGGTTGATAAGGTTGAAGACTGTGTGGAAGATTGACAGGCCATAGCTCACCGAGGTCTGCATGGCCCCTAATTGTACCAATACAGGATGCCCCTGCGGAAGCGATTTGTCAAAGAGATGGTCATACAATGCCGGGTCGGTAGCCTCAATATTGTTAACAAATCCCATCAGCTCATTGGGGTTGCCAAAGCCTAAAACCTCTGTTATCCAAGTTACAAGTTCAACAAAGGGGAAAAACACTGCAACGGTCCAGACCGTTCCCAGCAGATTGAAGAGCAAGTGTCCCATTGCCGTGCGCTTGGCGGCAACATTACCACTCATTGATGCCAGGATTGGCGTAACCGTGGTACCGATATTTGAACCCAATACCAGAGCACAGCTCAGCGGGAAGTCTATCCAACCCTTTGAACACATAATCAGGGTTATGGCAAACGTGGCCGCAGAGCTCTGGATAATCATCGTCAGGATAATACCCACCATCAAAAAGATGAGCACCGACCCAAATCCCATAGATGTATATCGGTTTAGGAACTCGAACATCTCGGGATTCTGCTGCAGGTCAGGCACATATTGGCTGATCATATCCAAGCCCATAAACAGGAAAGCAAAGCCCACCAGGAACTCTCCCATGGACTTCATGCGGCTTTTTGAGCTGAACAGCAGCGGAATTGCCAATGCAATCAAAGGCAATGAATATGAAGAAATATCAACCGAGAAACCGAAAAGTGCGATAACCCATGCCGTACATGTTGTACCCACATTGGCACCCATTATCACAGCCATGGATTGTGCCAGCGTCATCAACCCGGCATTCACAAAGCTTACAACCATTACGGTTGAAGCCGATGAACTCTGTATAAGGGCGGTGATGGCGAAGCCCGTCAGGGTTCCCGTGAAACGGTTGCGGGTCATGGCCGACAAAATGTTGCGGAGACGGTCACCCGCGGCCTTCTGCAGTCCCTCGCTCATCACCTTCATGCCATACAGGAATAATCCCACGGCACCCAGCAGACAAAGGAACTGTAAAAAACTGTAACTCATAATGAACGTTTATATTTCATAATCCACGGCCACGGAAACTCCTTGCCGCAAACCTGAAATTTCAGATATTTCTTCATGGCAAATTTAGAAATAATTATAGATTGAGGAAATATCCTGAAACAGAAATTTAACAAAAATGTCACCTACAGTTGTGCAAAAACCCGGGAGAGCCATCCCCCGGGATATACGCGATAAGCCGATGCCGGGGTCGCACCGGTATCGGCTTATTGTAGAGCGCAAATTTTATAAGTTCTTCAAAGTAATAACTGTTTCTCCTGTGCAACTGTGATCGGGCTTGAATGGCCCGAGAGTAGGAGAGTGTCGTCCGGGAGGGTGAGTATCTTGTTCACAATTGATTCTCTCAGCTCAGCTTTATTCCCCCCGGGGAAATGCGTCAGGCCGGGACTGTGGTCATAAAGCGTGTCGCCAACAAAGGCCGCATGCTCCTCCGGGCTATAATACGTCACCGAACCGGGGGTGTGTCCCGGTGTGTGGATTACCTTAAGGTAGAATCCGTTGGTCTCCCTAAGACGTAGGATTTCGCCGTCATAAAGCTCCTCATAGTGCGGGACCGTCATAGGATTGCCGGCGTTACCGCTCAGATTCAAATAGGGTTCCTGAAGATACCGCGCATCCGAGGGGTAAATATAGATGGGAGCTACCAACTTTTCCCGGAGTAATTCAGCAGCGCCAAAGTGGTCGAAATGGCCATGGGTCAGCAGAATCCGCTCTATTTTCCACTCGTTACGTCTCACCACATCCAATATCAGGCCTGCCTGCGCCCCGGGGTCAATGATAAACCCGGCTTTGCTCACAGGGTCAATATAGAAGTAGCAATTCTCAGCAAATACTCCTTCAACAGTTAATTCTTTAATCATATTTCGCCCTTTCTGTTTTAGAGAAGTTTACATCCATCAGGACCGCATACATGAGGTCGCTCGGCAGGTTTCTCCTCAGCGAGTTTTGCCTCAGCCTCCTGTTTCTTCAGGACACGTTGCAGGGCATTCTTGAAGCCATCAATTGACATGGCTCCCGGCACTGCCATTTCTCCGTTAAAGACGATGTACGGAACCCCATGCACACCACGCATGGCCGCTTCACGCTCGTCAAAACGAACCTCGTCATCATACATGTCGCTTGACAGAACTTCTTTTACCTCATCCTCATTCATACCTACTGACAAAGCCTTATCCAACAGCACTTTCGGGTCTGAAAGAACCAAATTTTCGGTAAAATAGGCAGCAAAAAGAGCCTCATTCAGTCTTTCAACAGTGGCACGGTCATATTTTGCTTCTGCCAACTTCATGAGTCGGTGAGCATCTCGTGTGTTTGAGTATTGGGTCGTAGCATACCTGAAGTCAATGCCAAGCTCACGACCCAATGCTGAAATCTGTTCAACCTGTTTTTTTGCATCCTCCAGTGACAGACGATACTTCTTCGCAAACCTTTCAGGGGTACCACTCTCAACATCCTTTGATGCAGTTGGGTCAAGCTCAAAGGCACGGTAATCAATCTGTACATCATCTTGCAGACCAAGTTCCTCAACAGCCTTTTGCAAGCGAGTCTCACCAATGTAGCAATACGGACAAGCAAAGTCACTCCAAATAGTTAGCGTCATCATAATTTGATCCTTTCTTTTTATAAGTTGTTGTTTTATATTATTTTTATCAATATCTGCCTCAGGGAATCAATTTCCTGTTGGGTAAGCTTTCCCTGAAGTTTCTGTTGCTGTTCGTCTGCAATTTTCATAACCGACTGTTCCAAAGCACGGCCTGATTCTGTCAACGAAACAAGGCAACACTTATAGCTTACCGCGTCAGCAACAACATACCCTTTCTTTTCAAGGGATTTAATGCTTCGGGTAATTGAGGCCCTGTCCTTTCTCAACAGTCGAGAAATCTCGCATTGTTGCATCCTTTCCCGGGTAAACAGAATACGTATGATTAAGTATTCCGCAGCCGTGATATTGATTCCGGCATTAGTCAGCGCATTACTTAATCCCGTGAGTTCAGCCTGGTAAGCCATCCCCAGCAAACATCCCAAGTTTGGGATCTCATATACTTGTTGTTTTGTTGTCATATCAACAATATAACACCTCCCGTGCAATATTGTTGACACGACAACCATTTTTCATCTCATCCAAATCTTCCCTTATACTCAGGATGTGACTGAC
Source organism: uncultured Bacteroides sp. (assembly GCA_964391735.1). Lineage (GTDB taxonomy): Bacteria > Bacteroidota > Bacteroidia > Bacteroidales > Muribaculaceae > CAG-1031. The sequence continues at coordinate 20,408 of CAYMNF010000025.1, forward strand.
GGGTCTTTTTCTCAAAAAAAGATTGATCTTTTAATGAAAAAAGAAAAATATTTACTAATCTTGTAATCTTATCAATCTAAACCTAAAAGTTATGGAATCAACAATCAAATTCCCCAAAGAACCTTTTATAATGAAATACCTTTTTTTCGCCCTTCTTATTGGCATCACTTCCTGCTCGGGAGGAAACCGCAAAACTGAAAAAATGCCTGTAGTTGATAATGAAAGCAATACCGTCTCTATTCAAGGGCAATGGGATATTGAGAATGTTGTAGAGAATGATTCTACTTATATTCGTCCTTCTGAAATGCAGCCTGGAATAAATGCCTACATTGACTTTAAAAAAGACAATACGTTCGGCGTTATGACCAACTGCAATCATATTGCAGGACAGTATCATCAGGAGGCCGACTCAATCCTCCTTACCGAAATCTCAACCACTGAGTTGGCGTGCGATAACATGGCCCTTGAGGAGATGCTCAAAAAGATTCTCCCCATTATAAATACCATTGATTGCATCAACGACTCAATCACCCGGCTTAATTCCACCAAAGGTGACACCTACATTGTCCTTAAAAAGAGGGGTATTTCAGTGAAATGAGCTAAATCAGAGTTGAGTTTGTATTATTGAGAATTGACCGGTGAAAATAGCGGTAAACTTCAAATATCTCAGTAGGCGTTATAATGAATCTTGGCAGGTGTCCACTTGTCTTTAGGAGCGACTTTATGAGCCGGATATCCGAACGCCATCACGTTGAGGGGTGTCAGATTGACGGGGAGATGGAGTATCTCACGCAGGCGCTCCTCCCTGTCTTTTAGCGGATAGATCCCGCACCATACTCCTCCAATACCAAGCGCGTGCGCAGCAAGAAGCATGTTCTCGGCGGCGGCTGAACAGTCCTCAACCCAGAAACCACCATCCGGGATATCTCCCTCAAAGAGGTTATCCATATCACCACATACCACTACAGCAAAACTGCAGTGCTCAACCATCTTAGTATACTCAAAAGCCTCAGTGATAGAATCTTTTAAACTTTGCTCATTGACCACCACAAAATGCCAAGGCTGCTGATTGGCTGCTGTCGGGGCAGCCATCCCTGCACGTAGGATTTTATTAATTAGGCTGTCGCTAACCTGTTCATCGGTATAACTGCGTACACTCGCGCGTGTCATGATGCAATCAATCACAGCATCTGATGCGTTGACATCACTTTTCTCAGAAGAAGAGACGGCCGCAAGGCGCACTGAAACCACAACCAGTGCAATCGCCAATAGCACCATTACCCAATGATAACTTTTCATGTCAAATTATTTTTTTATAAATTATTTTTTTGAGAATAAAGGTTTTTATACTTGCTTCAACAAAGAACCCGTAGGACAAACAAAACGACAGAAAGGACGGCTTATGAACAGGGAAAGCAGTATAAACAGACCTCCAACAGCCAATATTATCCATGATGCCGACTGAACTATGAAGGCCGTGAAAACTTCAAAGTCAATCCAACTTACTCCCCAACCGATGAAGAGCAAAGACAAGAGTACAACCCACAGACCCTGACGCAGGTTATTGAGCCTATTCACAAGCTTGGGTGACATTTTCCATTTCTTTTTACAAACCTTGCCCGCAAGTTCCTGAAGGGAACCGAAAGGACAAATCCATGTGCAATAGAAATTAGGCTTATTGAAAAGAGGATAAATAAGACCAATAATGAGGAGAATCAGGGTAATTAAGAAGCTTAATGTCATGCGGGGAGCTCCTGAAAAGAAATTGAGCATCATTGCATAGTCAATGAATGTTCCGGCCCAAAATCCAAGTACCGCAACATTGAGCATCTGTTGAATGATACGGTAAGAAGGTTTTTTGATGAAAAGGGGCACGATCGCTCCCGACAAGATTACTACCAAAGCTGCAATAGCGGCAAAAGAGATATGTCCGGAATTAGCGACTTTAACACCTTCGGCGTAAGCAACGCCGGCTCGCACATTCGCTATATATGCCGTTGAGGAATATGTCGCTCCGCTCACAGCATCAACCTCCATTGTCTCGGCTTCCTTTAAAGTCTTGCCGTTCCAGGCTTTGGTAAGCCCTGAGGTGTAAAGGCGACCGAAAAATTTCTGACTTTCAGAGTTACTCAAAGCAACGATAGAATCAATCTTCCCTTCGCTAACATAAATCTCCAGAGGCACAGGTCCTCCGTAGCCCGAAATATCCTTCCCGATATCCGTGGTATTTATTATTTCCTGAGCCCCCTGATAACGAATAGCAATTACCGTATCTTGCTTCTCGACTGAAGAGGTAGTCCCTGAGAAACAATAACTTTCTGCATCTTTGCCAAAAAGAGAGCCGTTACGTACCACGGCGAGCGCAGCAAGGAGACAGAATATAGTAACGAAAGCCACTATCCTGCCTACCAATTGATTAGCTTTATTCTTAACCGGTTTTTTAATGACTTTTTTAGAATGCTGAGGTTTGGTCAATCCTTGTGAATCTTGATCCATTTGTAATATTACGTTAGGAAGTGATAATCTTTAGGCTTTAATCTCCATCACATATAACATTATTTCTCAGGTAAGGTTCATAGTGTGCACAAATATATTAATAATTGCGTCGCACATGAAAAATTACGCTAACTGCCAGTCAAGCAGTTAGCGTAATTGGGTTGCGGAAAGACAGGGATTCGAACCCTGGGTACCCGAAAGGGTACAACGGTTTTCGAGACCGTCCCGTTCGACCGCTCCGGCATCTTTCCTTGTCATTGGTCAGTGCAAAGGTAGTTTGGTTTTTTTATTTGTGCAAGTTTTTGTATGTTGGTGCTTACCAACCTCCGGAGGCTCCTCCGCCCATACTGATACCGCCTCCGAAACCGCCACCGCCACCGAAGCCGCCGAAACCACCACCGCCTCCTGAGCGACCACCTCCGGGAACTATCAAAGGTAGTGAGGTTTTTGCGATTGAATAGGGTATGTTGTGGTTGTGCCCACAGTTCTGGCACTTAAACATTTTTATCCCTCGGCCGGTGCGGTAAGGTGTGGGTTGGACAAGTACTCGGTACCCGGTGGCTTTGCAGGCGCGTGCGTGACAATTGGTGCACTCGGTGAAGTTACTCCTTTTGTTGATGAAGGGCAGAATATCAATCTCATTGCATTGCGGGCATACCCACACATCATAATCCACTGAGTTCAGACGTTCTTCGGCATCCTGAGCGGGCGTGAGGTATGCGTTGTCGGCCTCTTCGTCCATCTTTATCATCTTGTGACCGCAGTTGGGGCAGCCCGGGTGTTGGCTTCTTATCTTTTTCTTTGTGTGACGTAGAATGAGGGTGGGGATTAATCCCAACCCGAGTGTAAAGGCAGTAAGGCACCAGGCGGGGAGGGTAGCTGCGTCAAGCCTCTCATACCGTGTAACAACGTCTTCGTTGCGAGTTGATTGTATCAGGTATAAGATCCAGCCCAGCAAACCAAGGGCTATTAAGCCGAGCACAAGGAAAATTGAGGAAAAGAAATCCTTTATTTCCCCGCTATTAATTGATGTTCTGCTTGATAGTATAGCTTCCTGATTATCAGGGTCCGAAAGTATGTTGGCGATATCGGCGACGCCGGCTGTAACGCCGGCATCATAATCTCCGTTTTTAAACTCAGGGATTATTCGGTTACGAATAATCCTTCCGCAGGTTATATCCGGCAGTACGCTTTCAGTTCCTTGACCTGTGCGGATTACCACCTTTCGGTCGTCACGCGACACAAATAACAAAACGCCGTTGTGAACATCTTTTTTCCCAATTCCCCATTCGTTAAAGAGCTCTGTGGCAAAAGTCTCGGGGTCTGTATCCTCAGGAACCGCATCAATAATCACCACTGCAAATTCAGCCGTTGATTTGCTGCGCAGCTCCTGCAGGGCCTTGTTGATGTGTTGCTTTGTGCCGGCTTGCAGGATGTTGAGAGGATCAGAGACAAACTGCGTAGAATCGGCTACCTGTACATTAGGGATATCTTTGATATCCATACAGATGGCCCCGACAGCCATTGTCAGTGCAATCAGGAGGGAAAAGATTCTCAGCATCAGTTGTTGATTTTTAAGGACATTGCATTGAGTTTGCGGTACAAATCAAGTGCATAGACATCTGTCATGCCCGATACATGGTCTACAACAGCTTGCACTCTATGGAAAAGGTCGCTATCATTTACCTGATATTGACCGGGCACCTTGGCCAACAATAATTGGGAGTAATTAAGGCGTGGATGCATGACGGCATGTACCAGCTTGTCCATCAGGAAGGAAATGATGCGAGTACCTGCCAGCTCAATATCGATAACATCCGGGGCACAATATATTTTGTTCCATGAAAGTTTTTCGGCCTGTTCAAAAGCTTGTCGCGGTCGCTCGGAAATCAGGGAGACGAGGGGTTTGGAAAGGGTTCCCTTCAGAAGTTTTTCTTCGTTCTGAACAAAAGCGGTGGTGCACTCCTCTACCAAACAGTCAATGACAGAGGAGCGTAGATAGGAAATTTGCTCATTCGGGTCGCTGACATGTAACAGTTTTTTGCGCATATCACGCTGTCTCTCTTCATCAAAAAAGGCGAGGAGAGTCTCGGTGACGAGTTGGGTATTGAGCCACCCCAATTTGTGGGCATCCTCAATGTCCATAACCTCATAGCATATATCGTCAGCCGCCTCAACAATGTATACCAGGGGATGGCGAGCGTAGCGCAGGTGTTTGGCCGTGGGGTCGATAGGTTTTATTCCCATGGTCTCGGCAACTTTGCGGTAATCGGCCTGCTCGGTGGTAAAGAAACCGAATTTATGCTCTTTACCGGCAAGACTTGAGTCCCAGGGATACTTTACAATTGAGGCGAGTGTTGAGTAGGTCATGGCAAATCCACCCGGCCTCCTGCCATTGAAGTTATGCGTTAGCAACCTGAAGGCATTGGCGTTACCGTCAAAGCGCGTCAAGTCATTCCACTGCTCTGTTGAAAAGAGTTTACGCAACTTTTTCCCCTCACCCTCGCTGAAAAACGAGGCTATAGCTTTCTCGCCTGAATGTCCGAAGGGGGGATTGCCAAGATCATGTGCAAGACAAGCTGCAGCCACAATCTCGCCAATCGAGTTCAGCGGCTCATAGTCTGTACCATACTTCGTCTTTTGCAAACGCAGGCCTACAGAGGTTGCGATAGAGTTGCCGACGCATGCCACCTCCAGGCTGTGGGTGAGCCGGTTATGTACAAAGATGCTACCCGGTAGCGGGAAAACCTGGGTCTTGTTTTGCAAACGGCGGAAGGGGGAAGAAAAAACCAGTCTGTCATAGTCACACCTAAAGTTGCTGCGTGAACCTGATTTTGAGGTTGAGGTATCCTCCATTCCGAATCGGGTGCTACACACCAGTCGGTCCCACGACATTGGTTTTTTATCCTCGGCCATTGTTTAGCAAATTTGTGTTTTCCGGGAAAAGGTCAAATGCGTTATTGTGCAAAGGCTCCCGCAACCCGTTGGGATTGGGAGAGCCTTTATTTTCAGTTGTTATTTGCGGTGCAGATTACTCGGGGCGTTTGGTTTTTTTGCCATAGCCATATACGGCGGCGTTACCAAGCTCCTCCTCGATACGCAACAGCTGGTTGTACTTGGCCATGCGGTCTGAGCGGCTTGCTGAGCCGGTTTTGATTTGTCCGGCGTTGGTAGCAACTGCAATGTCAGCAATGGTAGCATCCTCGGTCTCGCCTGAGCGGTGTGAGATAACGGCGGTGTATCCGTGGCGCTGTGCCAATTCAACGGCACGCAATGTCTCGGTGAGTGAACCGATTTGGTTAACCTTAACGAGGATTGAGTTTGCGCAACCGTCCTGGATACCGCGTTTCAGGTATTTTACGTTGGTAACAAACAGGTCATCGCCAACCAACTGGCAACGGTCTCCGATCAGGTCGGTGAGGACACGCCATCCTGCCCAGTCATCCTCAGCCATACCATCCTCGATTGAGTCAATGGGATATTTCTCGATAAGGCTCTTGAGGTATTGAGCTTGTTCCTCAGATGTAAATGTGCTGCCGTTCTCCTCCTTCTTAGCACCGTTGTTGAGGTGTGAGTAGTGGTATTTACCATCCTCATAGAACTCAGAAGATGCACAGTCAAGGCCGATGGTAACATCCTTTCCGGGAACGTAACCTGCTTTCTCGATAGCTTGAACAATAACGTTGAGGGCATCCTCGGTACCATCCAGTGCGGGAGCAAAGCCGCCTTCGTCACCAACAGCGGTGCTCAGACCACGGTCTTTGAGAACTTTTTTGAGGTTGTGGAATACCTCGGTACCCATGCGGATGCCTTCGCGATAGTCGTTGGCGCCGATGGGGCGAATCATGAACTCCTGGAAGCAGATGGGAGCGTCAGAGTGTGCGCCACCGTTGATGATGTTCATCATGG
>CAYMNF010000026.1:0-26738 GCA_964391735.1 uncultured Bacteroides sp.
TGAGCTCGCTCTTCTCCATGTCATAGTCAACAGTGCCGTCGAAGCGACCGTGCATAGTGTCATACTTCAGCATGTAGGCCATGTAGTCTACGGGCAGAAGGTCGTTAATGGCAACGACTTCAATGTCATCACGCTTTTCAGCAGCGCGGAATACGAAACGACCGATACGGCCAAAGCCGTTGATACCAATCTTAGTCATAATTTTTATACCTATTAGTTTATTTGGTTATTTATAAGTTTTTTACTGATTATCAGCCTGTATAATTTCGGTGCAAATTTAGCAAATTATTGCATTATGTACAATAAAATGTGAGCCGCGTGTTTTTGCAAAACAGAGTGGTCCGCACCGGGGATGCAGTGGGGTATTGTGCCGTCAGTTGAGGCCCGGTGTCTGGGGGTGGTACAGCCATCCGCGGTACTCCTTGCCCAGCAGGCGCACGGCGCTGTGCCATGCCGAGTCCCCGTCACCGCTAAGTAGTTTTGCGGGCGCAATTTCAGCGGGGGGTGTCACGGCCCAGGTGTGGGCTTTCAGCTCATCGTCCAGTTGCCCGGGTGCCCAACCGCTGTAGCCAAGGAAGAAGCGCAGATGCCCCTCGATGGGGTATCCGGCACGCACGTACCCGACCATGGCGTCAAAGTCGCCGCTCAGCCACAGCCCGTTCTCAATCTCGCGCCCGTCGGGAATGATGTCCCCGAGGGTGTGCAGAAAATACAGCCGGTCCATGGCGAGGGGGCCGCCACAGTACACCGGTATGGGGCGGTCAATCGACTCGACCAAGTCGTTAAGGGTGTAGTTGGTGCCGCGGTTCAGCACTATCCCCAGGGCATCGGCATCTTTGGCACAGTCAACCATCAGTATCACAGCGTGGTTGAAGTGCTCCTCGCGCAAAAAGGGTTCCGCCACAAGGAGCGAACCGGGGCGCGGGGAACCACCCGGCAGGTTGATGTTGAAAAGGAAATCGGTGTTCATCGGCACTCAAAAAATTCGGTATACAATAATAACGCCTGAGGGGGCAAAAACGTTGCGTGGGGCAACAAATCTGCCTCAGCCCACCGAGAAACCGAGCTCCTCAATTACCGCCTTCACGGCGTCGGGCTGCGGCGTACCCCCAATTTTGGTTTCGCCGGTTGCCAGATCAACAGTAACGTCGGTTACGCCCGGCAGCTTGGCAAGGTTTTTCTCAACCATGGCTTTGCAGTGGCCACAGGACATCCCTTTCACGGTGATGGTATAGTTGTTTTCGTTAGTCATTTCCTCGTTATTTTGTTGGATATTTTTATGAAGTAAAGCGTTGATGAGCAGCAGGATGAGTATTACTGAACAGATGCCGGGGAAAATGCCGACATCAAGGTGACAGTGGGCACTGCCCGTAGCCAACGGCATGGTAAACCATGAGCGAGGCATCAGGTAGTCAATGCCCAGGCCGATGAGGATTGCCCCCAAAACTATGGTGGCGATGTATGTTATAGCCGCCTTTTTGCCCAAGGCTTTGCTGACGATAATAATCGAGGCAAAATTTGCAGCAGGCCCCGCCATCAGCAGCACGAACGCCGCTCCCGGGCTTAGGCCTTTGAGCATCAGCGACAGTGCAATGGGTATCGAGCCGGTAGAACAGACATACATAGGGACCGCCACAACTACCACGGCCAGCATTGACAGCAAGGGGTAGCGGGCAAAGAAAGTGAAAAACCCGTCAGGGACAAAAACGGTGATGGCAGCGGCAATGATAAGACCTATAATCAGCCATTTGCCAATGTTTTGCACCATCTCAACGAACCCATACCTCAGCGCATCCACTATCTTTTTGCCGAAGGAATCTGAAGCCGGGGCATCAATGGTGTCCACCTCAACGTCACAACTTTGTCGGTCGGCTTTCTCGTCCTTTGCCACCAACATGCCGCCGACAAAGGCGGTTATCAGAGCTGCCAAGGGGCGAATAATGGCAAAGGCGAGACCCAACAGGGAATATGTTGCGGCAATCGAGTCAACGCCCGTTTGCGGGGTGGCAATCAGGAAAGAGGTTGAGGCCCCGCGTGAGGCCCCGTTGCGGCGCAGCGACACCGCCGTGGGCAATACCCCGCATGAGCAAAGCGGCAAAGGCACACCTATCAGGGCTGCCTTTATCACCGCCCAGGCCCCGGGGCGCGAAAGGTGTTTGCGATAAAAACTCCCCGGGACAAAGGCGTACAGAACGCCGGCCACCAAGAAGCCGAGCAGCAGATAGGGAGCCATCTCGGCAAGCATATTGATTAGGGAATAGATAAAATTCATAGTACAAATTTAGCCAAAATTTCGCTCACAAACAAGAAGGGCCGGCAGGGTGCGCCGGGCGTGTATAATCGCCCTGAAAGGTGAAAAGGGGAAATATCAGGCATTTTGTGTACCTTTGCACGTGAGAAATTACAAAAGATTGTAAACTGATAAAAAAACTGTGCTGAACATGGATGAAATTAAGCTGAATGTATCTGAAGCGGTTTGTGCCAAATGCATGGCTGAGATTGCCCCCCGCGGTCAGGAGGCCCTTGCAACCCTTGCCGAGGGCACGGGTGCCGGTAATGACTTTTTGGGTTGGGTGAATCTGCCCTCAAGCATCAGTGATGAAGACCTTGATGCCATCGAGGCATCGGCTCGCAACCTGCGCAACCGCTGCCAGGTTGTCGTTGCCATAGGTATCGGCGGCTCATATTTGGGCGCCAAGGCCGTTATTGAGGCCTTGAGTGACAATTTTGCTGCTTATCGCCCCGCAATGCAGGGGAATCCCAAGGTTGTATTTGCCGGGCAAAATATCGGTGAGGATTACCTGTATGACCTGCTGAAGTATCTGGCTGACAAAGAGTTCGGTATCATAGTAATCTCAAAGAGCGGTACCACCACCGAGCCGGCTATCGCCTTCCGCATCCTGCGTGAGGAGCTTGAGCGCCGTATAGGCCGCACCGAGGCCGCCAAGCGCATTGTTGCCATCACCGACGCCAACCGCGGTGCATTGCGCACCCTTGCCGATGCCGAGGGGTATACCTCATTCGTCATCCCCGACAATGTCGGCGGACGTTTCTCGGTGTTGACACCCGTGGGGTTGTTGCCCATTGCCGTTGCCGGTTTCGACATTCGCAAGTTAGTGAAGGGTGCGCGCGAGATGGAGCAGGCCACTACCGCCCCTGACGCACAGAGCAATATCGCTTTGCAATATGCCGATGCACGCAACATTCTGTATCAGCGTGGACATAAGATTGAGATTCTTGTTAACTACAATCCCAAGCTCCACTTCTTTGCCGAGTGGTGGAAACAACTCTATGGCGAGAGCGAAGGCAAGGAGCACAAGGGAATCTTCCCGGCCTCGGTAGACTTCACCACCGATTTGCACTCAATGGGTCAATGGATACAGGAGGGTGAGCGCACCATCTTTGAAACCGTGCTGTCGGTTGAGACGCCCGAGCATGAGGTGCGCATCCCCAACGAGGAGACCAATCTCGATGGCCTCAACTACATCGCCGGCAAGCGTGTTGACGAGGTCAACAAGATGGCCGAGCTGGGGACACGTCTGGCGCACGTTGACGGTGAGGTGCCCAACCTGCACATCAGCATCCCGGCCCTGAGTGAGCGTTGGCTGGGCCAATTGATTTACTTCTTTGAGAAGGCTTGTGGCATCAGCGGATACATTCTCGGTGTCAACCCCTTCAACCAGCCCGGTGTCGAGGCCTACAAGCGCAACATGTTTGCGTTGCTTGAGAAGCCGGGATATGAAAAGGAGACAGAGGCCATAAAGGCACGCCTTGAGAAATAAGGATTGCGTGTTGAAACGATAACGCGCAATAATTGATGTCGCAGCCCAATCGCAATGAGCGTCTCGGTGTCATCACTGCCGGGGTAATCATGGTGGTTGTGGCTGCGATGTCATTGTTTATGCGCCACGGCAAAACCCCAAATATACGGCCTGAAGAGGGGCAATCGGTTACCACAACAGTTTATGCCCCTGACACAGTGGCTAACGATACCATGACAACTGAAAGCAGCCGGCAACCCAAAAGCAAAAAACCGAAAGCCAAGAGGGGCGTGAAAAAGAGTTCAGGAGGCCCTGTGAGGGACCCCCTGAGTGAATTATAGCAATGTGGAAGTGGCTTGTTAGTGGGCGAAGCGCGGAGCCCGCAGCAACATGCCGATTGAGATGCCCACGCTCCAGCGTGATGCGGGCGAGTCATGATAGTTAAGGAATCCGCGCACGGCACCGATAGGCAGGGACATCCCCACTGACAATTCGCCCGAGAAGCGTACCTTGGGGAACCAGTCGCTGTAGTGGGCGCCAATGCCGTCGGCATCCGGCCGTATAGTGCGCATCGGTATATATGCCCACCCTTGCAGGCGAGTTTGGAAACGCCCGAAGGTCAGCACCGGGTTGATACCCACGGCCATCCATTGGTTGGCACGGTATGCCGGGTCAAAGAGGTCGACCGTTGAGGGGGATACGCTGAACTGCCCGGCGTTTGCCAGCGATGCCGTGTAAGTTGGCATCAGGGGGCGTGTTGACCATGCTGCATGCACCTCGCCGCCCAGCGAGAAGTTGTCGCTGAAGGGATGGTAGGCCATGGCCTGCACGTTGAAGTCCCCGTATGGTGTATTGATGCTTTTTGCAAACCCGTCCCAGCAGGTCAGACGACGGTGTCCGTACTGTACCGCTGCCCAGGCGTCAGCCATGACACCGCGGGTTGGCAGGGCCTTGTTGTCAAGGGTTGAAAGTGTCCATTGTGCCGAGGTAACGCCAACGTCTGAGGTAAGATGGTTGCGCCCGTTGAGGTTGGGATCTGTGGCATCGGTGGTGTGGTAGCGGCGGCTTAGGTGGCTGAAGCCCGTGGCAAGGGTAATGTACGCATTGTGGCCCGTGTTGACCGTATAGCCCAGGCGTCCCGAGGTCTCATGTTCAACAAGGAAGCTGGGTGAGGAGAAGTCAAAGGCTGACGTCTCAGACTCATACATCTTGTGGCGCCACCATTCAGCGGCAACCTCAAGGTGCGAGGGAACTGCCGTGGCCGGGGTAAAACGTATGCGCCCCAGCGCGGCCTGGTATGTGTAGCCGGCCCATCCCTCAACGCTGTATGAAAACCCGTTGAGGTGCAAGGGGTCATAGCTGCCGCGCACATAGATGTTGCTGGCTGTGGTTGACGTTACGTATCCGCCGATGCCGAGGTTGAAGTCAGGGGTGACATCGGCGTTGAGTTGCAGGCGATAGTTGCCACTGACCGAGTCGTATGTGGCAACCGGGTCAAGATTGCGAAGCCTGCCGGTTGAGCACATGCGGTAGTAGCCGTTGCGGGCCTCGTCAAGGGTGATGATGCCATCCTTGTTTTTGAGGTTGCGGGTGAAAAGATAGTTCATGTAGCGGGCTTTCTCGGGGGTACAACCTTTTATCACCACAGTGTCAAACTGTAATGTAGCCCAGCGTTTGCGGAACTCCTCGCGGCGTTTCTGCACCTCGGCTGCCGGGCGCGTGTATCCTATGCGTTTAATTATGGAGTCAGCCATTTCACGGCCACGCACATATCCAATCTTGTAGATTTCGGGGGCGTAGCTCCACCCTAATAGACCAAAGCGCGAGAGATCAAACTTGATGTTTACACCCTTTTGAGGCGGAACCGGCTCAGCCTCGCCAATGGTAATCATATTCTCGATTTGGCTCATCAGGTCGGTAAGGCCCGGCGGGGTGTTGGGGGTGGACACATCCACACCTATAATAAAGGAGGGGTTGAAGGCCTTTTCCATAACGTTGACGGGGTAGACGTCATACAGTCCACCGTCATACATCAGGGTGTCACCAATCATGATGGGCTGGAACACCAGGGGGTATGACATGGAAGCGCGTATGCCCTGTGCCAGGTGTCCGCGTCCAAACACCACCGGCTTGTGGGTGTAGATGTCGCTGGCCACGCAGCGATACGGCACCATCAGTCGGTTGAAGTCGGCATTGCACGCCCCCTCAGCCGGCGAAAAAATCTCCATGAAGCCGAAGTCCATGGGCAGGGGATTGATAAGCCGTGTGGGCAATATCTGGTTTATAGCCGATGAGGACGAGTCGTTGGCCGAGAGATGCACCCCCACCCATTGCTCATTTGGTGCGGGCTCGGCCCAGCGATAGCGTTCTTTGTCGGGGATTTTTCCCTGTGACCAGTCGGCAAAACTCTTTGAGCCTATCTCCTGCATCATCTCGGTGGGGGATAGACCTATGGAATAGAGGCCTCCGACAATGGCACCCATTGAGGTACCTGAAACATAATCGATGGGCACACCGGCCTCCTCCAGCGCCTGCAGCATACCTATGTGGGCTATTCCCTTGGCACCGCCGCCGCTGAGGACAACACCGACACCGGTATTCTGCCCCCACAAGGTGGGGAGGCAGGATGCTATCAAAGCACAAACCAATAAACGTCTCATAAATAAATAGTTGTGAAAAGGATTCAAAAAAGGGTGTGGCAGAGCAGGTGTCTACCCCTCAGTGTTGTAACAGTTGAGGGGGCGTAAAAGTTGCATCGGAGTTCAGGACCCGGGGCTGTTTGAAAAAAAATTTGTGGAGTGAAAAATTTGTTTTAACTTTGCAGCGCTTTATGCACAGGGCCCATTCGTCTATCGGTTAGGACGCAAGATTTTCATTCTTGAAAGAGCAGTTCGATTCTGCTATGGGCTACCAAGGAAACAATAATAAATATCAAACGCTAAAACCAAGAAATGGCAAACCATAAGTCATCGCTCAAGCGCATTCGCCAGACCGAGACACGCCGCCTGCGCAACCGCTACTACTCAAAGACAGCACGCAATGCTGTACGCAACCTTCGCAAACTCACCGACAAGGCCGAGGCTGAGGCCAAATATCCGGCTCTCGTTGGCATGTTGGACCGCCTTGCTTGCAAACGCATCATCTCAAAGAACAAAGCCTCAAACCTCAAGAGCAAATTGGCTTTGCACATCAACCGTCTGGGTTGATAGCGCTGATGCTGACACCTCGGTAATTTTTGAGGGGTTGACATAAAATAATACGGACGCCTCAGGCCGTTACTCCGGGGGCACAAGGCCCATTCGTCTATCGGTTAGGACGCAAGATTTTCATTCTTGAAAGAGCAGTTCGATTCTGCTATGGGCTACCGGGCAAAAAATCCTTCATGGGGACAGGTTGTCTGCATGAAGGATTTTGCATAGTACAACGTCTATGAACAAAGAGGAGCGCCATGACGCCATAATTGAGCAAGTGTTGCTATATGGCCGCGTGCAGGTGACAGAATTGGCTGACCATTTGGGTGTGTCAGCCGTGACTGTGCGCAAGGACCTCACCGAGCTTGAGAAGGCCGGGCGCCTGTATCGCTCACACGGCCATGCCATAAAAATGACCGGTGCCGGCGGCCTGATAAACGAGAAAGAGCGATTAATGCCCTCACAAAAGACCCTGATAGGGCAGGCGGCCGCCGAGCTGATTATGCGCAATGACGTTATAATGTTGGCTTCAGGCACCACAATCAACACCTTTGCACAGTGTATTAAACCCGTGGGACACCTGCGTGTGGTCTCGGCCTCATTGGCGGCTTCAGAGACCTTGGCGGGGAACCCTGATATCGAGGTATTGCAGTTGGGAGGCATTGTGTGCAAGGCCTCCCAATCTGTTGTTGGCGATGCCGCCATCACCCAGGTGCGCGATTTTGCATGCTCAAAGCTGTTCCTGGGGGTCGAGGGGGTTGATGTCGACTTCGGGATAACCACCACCGATGTCCGCGAGGCGGCCCTGAATCGCGCCATGATTGCCGCCGCCGACATGGTGGTGGTGCTGGCTGACCATACAAAATTCAATCACCGCAGTTTCTCAAAGATTGCCGATATGGACCGGGTTGACATCCTGATAACTGATGTTGACCCGCCGGCTGCTGTGCGCGCCCGTCTGCAACAAAAAGGGATACAAATCATCATTGCCATGCACCGTATCCTTTGAAAGGCTTAATTATCACGACATTACCATTTTTTTTAATTAATTATATTATGAAAGAAAAAACTAAACGTTACATCTTACCTGAGAGCGAGATTCCGCGCGAATGGTACAACATCCAGGCAGACATGCCCAACAAGCCTGAGCCGATGCTTAACCCCAAGACGCGTGAGGCCGTTACAGCCGAGGATTTGTATCCCCTCTTTGCCCGTGAGTGTGTTGACCAGGAGCTGAACACCGTTGACCCGTGGATTAAGATCCCCGAGCCTGTACGGGATATGTACAAATATTACCGCTCCACCCCCCTGGTGCGCGCCTATGGTCTCGAAAAAGCTTTGGGGACCAAGGCGCATATTTATTTCAAGAACGAGAGTGTGTCACCCATGGGCAGCCACAAGCTCAACTCGGCAATCCCCCAGGCATATTATTGCAAGGAGGAGGGTGTAAAGAACGTTACCACCGAGACCGGTGCCGGGCAATGGGGCGCGGCTTTGTCATACGCAGCCTCGCTCTTCGGCCTCAATGCCGCAGTATACCAGGTAAAAATCTCGTATGAGCAGAAGCCTTACCGTCGCAGCATCATGCAGACCTATGGTGCGCAGGTAACCCCGTCACCCTCAATGTCGACACGTGCCGGCAAGGATATCTTGACCGAGAACCCCAACCACCAGGGTTCATTGGGTACTGCCATCTCTGAGGCTGTTGAGCTGGCAGTCACCACCCCCGACTGCAAATATTCACTTGGCTCAGTGCTGAACCATGTAACTTTGCACCAGACCGTTATCGGCCTCGAGGCTGAGAAGCAGATGGAAATGGCCGGCGAGTATCCCGATGTAGTGATTGCCTGCTTTGGTGGCGGCTCAAACTTCGGCGGTCTCTCATTCCCCTTTATGCGCCATAAGATAGCCGGTGAGGAGGGTAAGGCACATACCCGCTTTATAGCTGCCGAGCCGGCATCATGCCCCAAGCTCACCAAGGGCAAGTTTGAGTATGACTTTGGCGATGAGGCCGGTTATACCCCGCTGTTGCCTATGTTTACCCTGGGCCACGACTTCCAGCCCGCCAACATCCACGCCGGCGGTTTGCGCTATCACGGCGCCGGCATGTTAGTGAGCCAGCTGCTGAAAGACGGCCTGATGGAGGCGGTTGACATTGACCAGCTTGAGTCTTTTGAGGCCGGCTGTCTCTTTGCTCGTGCCGAGGGTATTATCCCGGCACCCGAGTCATGCCACGCCATTGCCGCAACCATTCGCGAGGTTAAGAAACTCGGCAAGGATGAGGAGAAAGTCTTCCTCTTCAACCTGTCGGGTCACGGCCTTGTTGACATGGCTGCTTATGACCAATTTTTGGCCGGTGACCTCGTGAACTATTCCTACCGGGATAAGTAACCCAACCGCCAAATACACACAACACGGCAAACTTGCCTCGGGTTGATGCCCGGCAGGCAAGTTTGCCTTTCGTTTATTATTCGGATTTGGTTTTGCGGGCGGATGAATGTATTTGAAAGGGGCGAAAAAAGTCTTAACTTTACACGCTCACAGGTGTTGTAAGTAAAGATACCTAATTAACCCACAAAAAGAAGAGATTGTAGATGAAGCGTAAAAGCTTTATGATGATAGCCGGGGTGGTAGCATCGTTAGCGCTGGCACCCGCGATTATGCGCGCCGACAAGGCTGCGACAAACCGTAACATGCGCATTTTCAACACGGTATTGAATGACCTTAACACATTCTATGTTGATACCATAAACGCCGACGGGGCGGTAACGACGGCCATACGCGCCATGTTGGATCGCGTTGACCCGTATACCGAGTATGTCACGGCAGAGGAGATTGAGGATTTCACGGCACGCCATACGGGCCAGTATGGCGGCATTGGCTCAACCATTATGGCGCGAGACGGCAAGACCTATTTCTCAGAGCCGCGCATCAACACGCCGGCCACGCGCAGCGGCATCAAGGCCGGTGACCGCATCCTGTCTATTGATGGCAAGGAGGTTGACGGCATGGATGTGGGGAAGGTGTCAAAGATGTTGCGTGGCGAGCCCGGGACACACGTGCATGTGCGCCTGTCGCGCCCCTATGCCGGGGAGGACTCAATACGCGACCTGGACATTGTGCGCGCCCGCATCGAGGAGGCAAGCGTTGATTGCCAAGGGGTTCTTGACGGCGTGGGGTATATTGCCATCAGCCAGTTTATCGAGAGCACGCCCCGTGAGTTTGAGGAGGCAATGAAGAACCTGCGCAGCGAGTGCCCCGAGCTGAAGGGGCTGATTCTGGACCTGCGCAATAACGGCGGTGGACTGGTGAGTGGCGCCGTGAAGTTGTTGGGGAATTTCCTGCCCAAAGGGACCGAGGTGTTGCGCACCCGTGGCCGTAACCTTTCAAGTGAAAAGACCTATCGCACCACCGGCAAGCCTGAGTTGGCTGACCTCCCGCTGCTGGTTTTGGTAAACCGCAACACCGCATCGGCCTCAGAGATTGTCTCAGGGGCATTGCAGGATCTTGACCGTGCCGTGATTATGGGTGAACGTTCATTCGGCAAGGGCCTTGTGCAGGAAACCCGCGACCTGCCATACGACAACCTGATGAAGATAACCGTCGCCAAGTACTACCTGCCTTCAGGGCGTCTGGTGCAGGCAATTGACTACAGCCGCCGTAATCCCGACGGTAGCGTGGCACCCACGCCCGACTCATTGCGCCGCGAGTTCAAGACCCGCGGTGGCCGCATTGTGCTGGACGGCGGTGGCATAACGCCGGATGTCACACTCAAGCCCGACTCGGCCGACTCATACCTGGTATATCAGCTGGTCAAGGACAATGTGATTTTTGATTTTGCCACCCGCTATGCCGCCGAGCACACTGAGCTGCCGGCGCCTGAGGTTTTTACCGTTACCGATGATATATACCAGCAATTCAAGGAGGGTATTGACACCGCAACGTTCAAATATGAACTTCTGGGCAAAAACATGCTCCCCAAGCTGCGTGAGGCCGTTGAGTTTGACCACCTGCTTGACTCGGCCATGAGGGCTGACCTTGAAGCGTTGGAACAGAAGATGCAACCCCGCTTGCAGCGCGACCTGGACCTGCAGCGTGCGGCAATCGAGCCGGTGCTCACAGCCGAGTTGGTAACAAGATATTACTATGCCCCCGGGGCTGCCAGGGCCTTGCTGCAGTATGACCCGCAACTGAAGGAGGCAATAAGCCTGATGAACCGCCCGGAGGATTTCAAGGCCCTGTTAAAGTCTGAAAAGGGGAAGAAAGCCTCCCGGAATAAGAAAGAGTAAACTAATAAACTGACTTGTGCCATGGCGTTGACGCTTGATCGGCTGTGCCGGCAATTGATGGACGGGGAGCGCATCGAGGCCCTACAAGAGGGTCTGCGCAAAAAGTCCCGCAAAATAGAGGCGGCCGGGTTGGCCGGCTCGTCACCGGCGTTAGCCTTGGTGGCGTTGGCATGGAAAAGGACGGTGTTGGTGGTGGGCGACTCTTTGGATGATGCCGGCTATCTGTTCCATGACCTCTCACGCGTGTGTGCAAATCCCGATGACGTGGTGGTGTTCCCCTCGGGATATAAGCGCGACATCAAGTATGGCCAGCCCGACCCGGCGGCACAGATACTGCGCACCGACACCATGACGCGGCTTGAGGGGGCGCACAAACCCCGGTTCGTGGTGACCTATCCCGAGGCGTTGGCTGAGAGCGTCGCTGCCGCTGAGGAGCTTCAGCAGGGCACAAAAACCCTAACCCACGGCCAGGAGGTTGAGATGGATGCCGTTGTTCAATGGCTCCTTGAGAACGGATTCCGCCAAGAGGATTATGTCTATGAGCCGGGACAATTTGCTCGACGCGGCTCTATAATCGATATCTTCGGGTACAGCAGTGAGCTGCCCGTGCGTGTTGACTTCTTCGGCAACGAGATTGACTCAATACGCAGTTTTGACATTGAGACGCAACTTAGCCGCAGCAAACTGCAGAGGGTTGAGGTCACCGCAAACATGCAGCCGGGGGCATCAGGCCGCACACTGCTTGAGGCCCTCCCGGTGGGGAGTTTGGTGGCCGCCCGCAGTGCCGACTATGTTCCTGACCGTATCGATGCCATCGCCGCCGAGGGGTTCTCGGCAAGTGCTACAATCGCCGGCGAGGAGAATCTGGATGTGAACGCCATGGCAAATGTGGTGGACCCCGAGCTGTTTCGCCGGCAGTGGCAGCAGGCACACCTGTTGCGCTTCACGGGTGCCGGGGGTGAGGGGCGGCAGAATGCCGTCAACTTCGGGTGTTCCCCCCAGGCATTATATCACAAGAATTTTGACCTTATAGCCGACTCCTTCACCAAGTTTTTGGCTGAGGGGTACACCATATATATCCTGTCAGATAACCCGCGCCAGCAACATCGTCTGCAACAGATTTTCAAGGACCGTGGCACTGACATACCCTTCACGGCGGTTGAGGGGACCCTGCACGAGGGGTTTGTTGACCACCCGTCGCGTGCCTGCGTGTTCACCGACCACCAGATTTTTGACCGTTTCCACCGTTATACCCTAAAGAGCGACAATGTGCGGTCCGGCAAAATGGCACTCTCCCTCAAGGAGTTGCAGGCTATTGAGCCGGGGGACTACATTGTGCATGTTGACCACGGGGTGGGACGCTTTGCCGGGCTGTTGCGCACCGATGTTAACGGCCACCCCCAGGAGATGATTAAACTTGTGTATGCCAATGACGACATTATCTTTGTGTCAATACATTCGCTGCACAAGCTCTCAAAATATCGCGGTAAGGAGGGCGTTCCCCCAAAAATCAACAAGTTGGGGAGCGGCGCCTGGAACCGCGTGAAGGAGCGCACCAAGGAGCGGCTCAAGGACATTGCCCGCGACCTGATAAAGCTTTACGCTGCGCGCAAGGATGAGAAGGGCCACGCTTTCCAGCCCGACACCTACCTGCAGCATGAGTTGGAGGCATCATTCGCATACGAGGACACCCCGGACCAGTTGCGCGCCACGCAAGAGGTCAAGGCCGACATGGAAAGCGAGCGACCCATGGACCGCCTGATATGCGGCGATGTGGGATTCGGGAAGACCGAGGTTGCCGTGCGTGCGGCTTTCAAGGCCGCTGTCGACGGCAAGCAAACGGCCATACTTGTC
The DNA here is from genome assembly GCA_964391735.1 of uncultured Bacteroides sp. Taxonomy (GTDB): domain Bacteria; phylum Bacteroidota; class Bacteroidia; order Bacteroidales; family Muribaculaceae; genus CAG-1031. The sequence continues at coordinate 13,096 of CAYMNF010000026.1, forward strand.
CCTACCACCGTGTTGGCCTATCAGCACTTCCAGACCTTCAGCAAGCGGTTGGCCGACTTCCCCGTGCGCGTTGACTACCTGAGCCGCGCACGCACACCCAAGCAGGTCAAGGAGATTCTGGCTGACCTTGAGCAGGGTAAAATTGATATTATTGTCGGGACCCACAAACTTGTTGGCAAGAACGTGCATTTCAAGGACTTGGGTCTGTTGGTGATTGATGAGGAGCAGAAATTCGGCGTATCGGTAAAGGAGAAGTTGCGCCAACTGAAGACCACCGTTGACACCCTGACGATGTCTGCCACGCCGATACCGCGCACATTGCAGTTCTCGCTGATGGGGGCACGGGACCTCTCGGCCATCACCACGCCGCCGGCAAACCGCCGGCCCATCGTCACCACCGTTGCACCGATGGATGACGAGGTGATTTCTGAGGCAATAAACTTTGAGATGTCCCGCAACGGCCAGGTGTTCATCATCAACAACCGCATTGAGGGGCTTGCTGAGCTTGAGGAGCGCGTGCGCCGCCTTGTACCGGATGCGCGTATCGCTGTGGGACACGGGCGCATGGAGCCCGCCAAGCTTGAGAAGGTGATAGTTGACTTTGCCGCACATGACTATGACGTGCTGATTGCCACCACCATAATCGAGAGCGGCATAGACATGCCCAACGTCAACACCATGATTGTTGCCGGGGCACAGAACTTTGGCCTCAGCGAGTTGCACCAGCTGCGCGGGCGTGTGGGCCGTTCAGCACGCAAGGCGTTCTGCTATCTGTTGACCCCGCCGGGGTTGCCCCTGAGCCCGGTGGCCCGGCGTCGACTGCAGGCTATCGAGAGCTTCTCAGACCTGGGGGCCGGCATACACATCGCCATGCAGGACCTTGACATACGCGGTGCCGGGAACTTGTTGGGTGCCGAACAGAGCGGTTTTATTGCCGACTTGGGGTATGAGACCTACCAAAAAATTCTTAAGGAGGCTGTAACCGAGTTGCGTAACGAGGAGTTTGCGGGGGTATTGACCGCTGACACCTCAACGGGCGATGCACATGCCGGTGACGAGTTTGTGGCCGATTGCACAGTTGAGACTGATCTGGAGTTGCTGCTGCCACCAGACTATGTGCCGCGAGACTCTGAGCGTGTGGCACTGTATCAGGAGTTAGACTCTATCGAGCGCGAGACAGACCTTGAGGCTTTCCGCAGCAGGCTGGTAGACAGATTCGGCAAGTTGCCTCCTGAGGCTGACGAACTGCTCAGGGTGCCACGCCTGCGTTGGCTGGCCAAGCGCCTGGGCATCGAGAAGGTGCTGCTGAAACAGGGCAAGATGTATATCTACTTTGTGGATGAGAGCAATGAGGCCTATTACCAGAGCCCGATGTTCGGCCGGCTTTTGGCATACCTGCAGGCCCATCCCCGCCAGGTGCAGATACGCGAGCGGCAGGGCAAACGCTCATTCCTGATAAGCGATGTTCCCACCGTGGAACGTGCCGTTGAAATCCTCACCACAACGCTGCAAATGCCCGCACAACCATAGAATCCCACCCTGTATTTGCCATGAACACCCCAGCTGTTGATTGGAGCATGCCACCGCGCAAAGGTGGCGAGATTGAGTTGCCTGAGGGCACCCGCCGGGTGATAATTGTGGGTGCCAACGGGGCCGGGAAGAGCCGTTTTGCAAACCGGTTGTCGGCCACATTAGGCAACCGCGTATTTCGTGCCTCGGCCCTCCAGGCCTTGTACGGTAGGGGTGAGAATCCGGCTGAAAACTCGGTGGACGGTATGTATCGCCGCTATGTAACGTTGTCGCCGGTGTTGCGCCCGGACCTGAAGGGGGAATTCGAGAGGCTTGTCGGACTGATGTTGATGGAGGAGACCGCCTCAATGTTCAAAAAGCGTTATGGCACCCCCGAGGGACTGACCGCCGAGGTAAACCCGCGCGGCAATTCAACGGCTTTGCAACGCCTGACGCGCCTGTGGAACGGCATCTTCCCCGACAACGACATACTGCTGGCAACCGGTGGCCTGCTGTTCAGCAACGATGCCGGACGCAGCACATACTCGCCCACGCGCCTCAGCGATGGCGAAAAGGCGGTAATATACCACCTTGGCACCGCCTTGATGGCCCCCAAGGAGTGTGTTATGATGGTTGATAACCCCGGCATGTTTCTGCACCCCGCTACCATTGGGCCGATATGGGATGCGTTTGAGGCCGTGAGGCAGGGTGGGATTAATATTTACATTACCCATGACCTGGAATTTGCCGCACAAAGGGCCGCGCACCCGTCCACCGCAATGTTGTGGGTGCGCAAGTATGATGCCGACGCTGATGAATGGGAGTATGATATTCTGCCCCCAGGGTCGCCCTTGACCGACGACCTGTACCTCGCGGTAATGGGCTCGCGCAAGCCTGTGCTTTTTATCGAGGGCGATGACATGCACTCTATTGACGGCAAACTGTACCGCAGGGTGTTCAGTGAATATAATGTGAAGTCGCTGGGCTCTTGCAACCGTGTTATCGAGGCCACGAGAACTTTCAACGACCTGAAGGGGCTGCATAATCTGACGGCATTGGGTATTGTTGACCGCGACCGCCGCAACGACTATGAAGTGGCCTACCTGCGGCGTCGCAACGTTATGGTGCCCGAGGTTGCCGAGGTTGAGAACCTGTTGATGCTTGAGGAGGTTGTGCGTGCCGTGGCCACCGCCAATCATCGCGATGAGCACAAGGCGTTTGCGCGTATCAGCCAGCGCCTGATTACGATGTTTGAGCGTGAGCTTGAGCAACAGGCCTTGATGCACACCCGCCACAGGGTGAAGGTTGAGGCCGAGCACACCATAGACCGCCGCTTCACCAACATCAATGAACTTGAGGGACATCTGCGGCACCTTGAGACCACCATAGCCCCGCGACGTTTCTATGAACAGACCTTGGCACGTTTCCGCACATTGGTTGCCGAGAAGGACTATGCCGGCATACTGTTGGTCTACAACCGCAAATCAATGCTTTCAGAGACGGATGTTGCCACACTCACCGGGGTAAAACCCGCCACAAAAGAGGGGTATGTGACGGCCGTCCTGAATATGTTGAGCCACGGCGGCAACACAGCCGAGCGTATCCGGGCGGCAGTGCGCGGGTCGTTGGAAAAGGCACCCGGTGAGCCGGCTGTACATGAGGCTGTCCCCAAGGGCACCGCATCACGCAAGGCCGGGAAAAAGTCCCGCAAAAAGTAATGGAGGATGAAAATTGTAGTTGAAAACAAGATACCGTTTCTGCGCGGTCGTCTTGAGCATTTAGGGGAGGTGGTGTACCTGCCCCCCGAGCAGATTACCGCCGAGACTGTTGCCGATGCCGACGCTATAGCTGTGAGGACGCGCACCATCTGTGACCGCGCCCTGCTTGGCGACAGCCGGGTGCGCCTGGTTGCCACTGCCACCATAGGCACAGACCATATTGACAGGCAATGGTGCGCCCATCAGGGGATAAAGGTTGTCAACGCCCCCGGGTGCAACGCCCCGGCAGTGGGACAGTGGGTTGACGCCGCCCTGTCGGTGCTGTTTCCCGATGGGGTTGAGGGTAAGACCCTCGGTGTGGTGGGCGTTGGCCATGTGGGCTCTATCGTTGCCGAGGGTGCCAAGAGGCGTGGCATGCGGGTGCTACTGTGCGACCCGCCTCGTGCGGCCGCTGAAGGTCCCGAAGGGTTTGTTGATATGGAGATGATAGCACGTGAGGCGGATGCCGTAACCTTCCACACCCCTCTTGATGAGACAACACGGCACCTGTGTGGCAAAAAGTTCTTGGATAGCTGCCGGCGCAAACCGGTGATACTGAATGCTGCCCGTGGCGCTGTTGTTGATACCCCGGCCCTGATACGGGCCTTGAAGACAGGGGCTGTCAGTGGCGTCGCCATTGATTGTTGGGAGGGGGAGCCGCAAATCAACCGGGACTTAATGCAGATGTGTGCTGTTGCTACCCCGCATATTGCCGGCTACTCAGTTGAGGGCAAACAGCGTGCCTCCGATGCCGTGGTTGCGGCAATGGAGGGGCGCCAGGCCCCGCAAGCTCCGGGTACGCCACAGGCTTATACCCCGTATGATATACTCCGGGACACGCGGGACTTCAAGGCAAACCCAGGGGATATGGAGCGGTTGCGTAACAACTACCCCCTGCGCCACGAGTAGCCGGTTGGCCAGGTGCACAACACCGTAGCCGCCATCAATGGGTAAAAGGCTGCATTATATCCTTGCACGCTACAGACCCCCAACAGTGCGCATACCGCAATCAAAATACATTGCATGTACCTCCATGCCACGGTGAAACGTCGTGGACGCATCCAAATAAACACCAAGGTTATGAACCACAGCGGGTTGAGCCAAAGCAGCAGCCAGTTGGGGGATGTGGCCTCATGTTCAGAGACAAACACAAGGAATGTGGTGGTAATACCGGCAATCCCCGCGATAAGAAACAGGATTGAGCGGAAAATGTTGCACAAGCAGTTCATGCGCCTATACAGAGACGCCCAAAAGACCCCTGCCGAGAGGACGAGCAACAGGATTGAGACGGCCATGGGAGTCAGAAACCACGGGGTAGGGCCAAGCGTGGCATCGTCGCTGTCAAAAAGTACCCGAGTTTCCTTAACCAAAGGTCTGCCGTCGGGACCGACGGTTGCCCCCTGCAACATCACCTCCAACTCAGTGGGCGCAAAAGCACTCATCTCCGGCGTAATGGGTTGGTCAATTCCGCTCCCCAATGCCAAGTCTATCCCAAACTGATACCAGGGATAGTTGCGGTGATAGCGCCGCATGATTTTGCGAAAGGTGTTGTCTGTGGGGTTTATCGGCGCCCCCAACTCCAACGATTTCCCCTCCCCGAGCGAGGAGCGGATGATGCCCAACGGCCGTGTGGCACAGTTGTCAAGGACGTAGTTGTATCGGTAGACGTTTTCATACCGGAGGTGATATTGCAGGGCCTGCAACACTGCCGCGGTTTGTGCCGAGTCAAGGTCCAGTTCCTGTTCCACCACCTTGCGCCCGGCAAAAGCATAGTAGGGAAGCACCATGTCGCTGCGCTCCGCCCCCATCCTATAGTCGGTTCGGCCCTTGGCAAATCGATAAAGGAAGTTGGGGGTATTGAAGTCAAAGAGACCCCAATTGTATATAATATCGGTGCCGCTCTCGGGGTCAGACACACGCAGGCCGGTGTGGCCCTCAAGCTGATACACCTCCTCACCGGGGTAAAATGTTATCATGCTTATGCGGGTGTTGGCAACCGAGCAGAGGGTTACCGACAACAGGAGTATAAGTTGCAGGAGGCGTATCACGGTCTCAGGGGGGTATCAGTAAAACATTTTAGCTATCTCCTCAATGGTCAGCAGCATGAAGGTGCGCCTTCCGTCGGGGGTATAGGCCGGGGACTTCAGTTTGAATAGCTCGCTGATTATTTTGTCCATCTCAGGGTTCGCCAGCGGCTGCCCGGGACGCACGGCTCCGGCCTCGGCCATGCTCAGGGCCATACGTTCACGCATAATCTCGTCAGACTGCGTCTCGGAGCCCTCGGCCCCCTGCTCGATAATAGCCTGCAAAAGGTCACGGGCCACGCTCTCATCAGCCCACGAGGGGGTGCCGGTAATGCTCCAGGCAAAGTCACCCAGCGGTGTCAGCTCAAACCCCAGTCGGGTAATTTCGGGCAACAGATGCTCAAGAACCGTGGCTCCGGCGGCATTCAGTTGCAGTACCTCGGGGAACAGGATGCTCTGCGGGGGCTCAGCCTTGGGCGAGTTAATCCGTTGCAGGTAGCGCTCATACAAAATTCGTTTGTGGGCCCGATATTGGTCAATGAGCAACAGCCCCTCAGGCGTGGGGTTGAGGATATAGCGGTTGCGCAATTGTATGGCCGTGGTCACTTGTGGCACACTCATGTCCAGGGCTCCCTGCTTGGGAGTATAGCCTTCGGGCAGAGTTGGCTCCGGAGGGAGGGTAGGGATGGTGGCCGACTTGCGCTCAAACTCGGCATAGAGTTTATCCCAGTCGGTCATCAGCTCTTTGTGGGGATTGCGCGGCGGCTCAAAGCTCATGGCCCCGGTTGAGACGGGTTGCCCCCCGGCTGCGGGATTGAAGGTGGGAATCTCAGGCGCGTCATCACGATTGAACTCCAAGGCCGGCCCAACGCCCACACGGCCCAACGCCTCACGCACGGCGGCGGTGAGTATTTGCCAGATGGCCTGCTCATTCTCAAACTTGATCTCGGTCTTTGTGGGGTGGATATTAACGTCAATCGTTTGGGGATCAACCTCAAAATTCAAGAAATAGTTTGGCTGGAGGTCGGGCGGCAGAAGTTCCTCATAGCAGCTGAGGACGGCCTTGTGGAAATAGGGGTGGCGCATGTGGCGCCCGTTGACAAACATGTATTGCAACGGATTGCGGCGGCGCGCACCCTCGGGGGTGCCGATGAACCCGTCAATCTTCACCATAGATGTTTCGCTGGTGAGCTCGATGAGGGTTTTGTCAAGGTTTTTGCCGAACAGAGCAACTATGCGTTGCAGCAACGATGTGGGCCTCAGCTGTTGCAGCATCACGTCGTTGTGCATTATCGAGAGTCCAAGACCCGGATTGGCCAAGGCCAGTCGCTCAAACTCGCGCAGAATCTGTGCCAACTCCACCGAGTCTTTCTTCAGGAACTTGCGCCTTGCCGGCACGTTGAAGAACAGGTTCTTCACCATCAGGTTTGTGCCCCGCGGGCACGCATCGGGCTCCTGGCTCTCAACGCGGCTGCCGCTTATCAGCAATCTTGTCCCCAAGGGCGAATCCTGTTGGCGTGTGCGTATGTCAACCTGTGCCACAGCGGCTATGGAGGCCAGTGCCTCGCCACGGAACCCCATGGTCTGCAGGGTAAACAGGTCGGCGGCTGAGCTGATTTTTGATGTGGCGTGGCGCTCAAAGGCCATGCGCGCATCGGTGTCGCTCATCCCCTTGCCGTCATCAATAACCTGCACAAGGGTACGCCCGGCATCCTTCAGCACGATGTCGATGTTGCGGGCACCGGCATCGGCTGAGTTTTCAACCAACTCTTTGATGACCGAGGCGGGGCGTTGTATCACCTCGCCGGCGGCAATCTGGTTGGCTACGGAGTCCGGCAGCAGCTTTATTATGTCGCTCATTCAAGGATGAGGATTTCGCGGGGGGTAAAGGTCATTTCGGGTTCAATGGCAACGGTGCGCCCCGTCAGGACGTCAACAAAGCTTTGGCCGGGAGTGAATATCTCGGCAAAGCGGCTTGTGTCGGTAGTGGTCTCGTTGTCGGTGCCGTTCATTATCACGGTGAATTTGCGTCCGTCAGGCAGGGCACGTTGGTAAACATACAGGCCGTCGGCGGGCAGGAAGTGCTTGAGGTTACCATCAGCAACCACCGGGTTGCCTTTGCGCCAGTGCAACAGTTTCTGCAAAAAGTCAAAGGCCTGATTCTGCAGCGGCGTGCGCCCCTCAGACGTAAAGGCGCTCTCTTGGCCATCAGCGAATCCGCCGGGCATATCTTTGCGCACGAACCCGTCAGAGCCCTCTTTCGAGCCGTTCATCAGCAACTCGGTGCCGTAATAAATCTGCGGGATGCCGCGGGTGGTCAGCAGGAAAGTCAGTGCTTGTTTCCATTTGCCAAGGTCGGTAGGCTCCTCAAGCAAATACCGGTCGGTGTCGTGATTGTCAAGGAAAGTGAGGATATTCTTGGGGTTGGGGAACAGATAGTCAAGTGCCAGATGGTCATACAGATACGTCATGCCGCCCCAGGGTGTTGTCTCGTCGTCAAAAGCCTTGCGGGCATTGGGGTCTGAGGCAAAGAAGAAGTCCATGACAACGGGCAGACGCGGGTCACCGTTGGGGTTGGTGATGGAGCCGCGCTGCCAGTATGCCTCCCCGCCGGGATTTTGATACCAGCATTCGCCCACGATGTTGAAGTTGGGGTATTCGCGCAACACATCGTCGATCCAACGCCCCATAGCCTGCTCGTTGGCGTAGGGATAGGTGTCCATGCGGATGCCGTTGATTTTTGAGCTCTCAATCCACCATATTGAGTTTTGGATAAGGTAGCGCATCAGGTGCGGGTTGCGCTGGTTGAGGTCGGGCATTCCGCGCACAAACCACCCGTCGGTTGTGAGTTTGCGGTCATAGTCTGACGCGTAAGGGTCATGGAGGGTTGACAGGTGATAATTGGTCTGGGCATAGCCGTCAGAGAAGTTGAACCAGTCATCAGTGGGGCGGTCCTTAAACCAGGGGTGGTTTGCCCCGCTGTGGTTGAATATCATATCCATTACCACCTTGAGGCCACGCTTTTGGGCCTGCTCAACCAGGTCGTTCCACTGCTGATTTGTGCCCAGGCGCGGGTCAATGCGGTAAAAGTCGGTGGTGGCGTAACCGTGGTATGAGCCGCCGGGCATGTCATTCTCCAGCACCGGGTTTACCCACACGGCCGTTACACCGAGGGTGTCGATGTAGTCCAGATGGTCCATCAACCCCTGCAGGTTGCCGCCGTGGCGTGCGTTGGGGTCGGCACGATCAACGGGTACCGGGTGCTCAAGTGTGGCCGAGGCTTGCTTGTCAGTGACCTCCCCGCCACGGGCAAATCGGTCGGGCATCACCAGGTATAGAACGTCTGATGAGTCAAAGCCTTGGTAGTCTGTCCCCTTGCGGTCGCGTTTGAGCAGCGGGTAGGTGAACCCCTCTTTGCGCGGCCCCTTGTTGAAGGTGAACTGCAGGTTGCCGGGGGCAGCCGTCTTGTCTATAGTAAGGTAGGCAATGAGGTAGTTATGTGAGTCAACCTTCACAACGGTGTCTAACTTCACGCCGGGGTAGGGGGCCAATTTTAGGTCGGTGAGGCCGATATTTGTCCCTGAAAACATGATTTGCAGGGTGTCATTTTCCATGCCGACCCACCAGTTGGGCGGGTCAGCCCTCTCAACCGAGAACCGGATTGCCGGCACGGCATGCAAATATAACATGGCAGTGAGGGTAAGAAGGGTGGTTAATATTCGTTTCATCTGGGGGGAGGGTATTATGTGTTTTGGTCCAATCTTATTTCTCAATGAGGCGCATGCAGCGTACCAGGGCGGTGTTGACGGTGCCGTCCATATTCATGTTGTATTCCGGCACATATTCCAAGGTCAGGACATTGCGCCCGGCCTTGAGGTTAACCTGCAGCATGTTGCTCCACCCGGTGGCCAACCATTGGTTGAGGCCGCGTTGGGGCATCACTATGGCGCCGACCTCGCTGCCGTTGACAAAGAGGGTGCGTATGGCGCAGCGGCTCCATGTGTTTACCGGCCCTGCGCCGTTTGAGTAGTTGATATCAACAAAGTATTTGCCGTCTGAGGGTACTGTAACCTCAAAGTCAACACGGGTATTGCGCTGCAACGTCAGCTCAACAAATGAGGCCGCGTTTGCCGAGTCCTTGATGAGGGTAGTCCCCGCCGGGGCAAAATCCTTGGCCGGCAGAAGCACCACTGACCCCTCGGGGATGAAATAGTGGGGACGCGGTGAGAAGGATGCGGGGCCCCCCGGCATGCCGATAGCCGTGACATTCACCTGGGTGAACTTTGGCGTGGCATCCATGTGGAATGTGGTGTCGGTGGTCTTGGTGTGGAGCACGCCGTTGAGCCAAACGTTGTATGCGGCTCCCGGCACCTCGTCGCTCATACGCGCGTTCAGGGCAGTAGGCCAGCTGACGTCGGGGACCGGGGTTAACCACTCCTGGGCGTCGATAAAGTTTACGGCTGAGGGGTTCGGCGCCGGGGTAACGTTGTCAAGGGTGATCTCAACAGTGTGGTGCGCCGAGTCGGTGGGCGCGGGCAGGAATGCACTGCGGTCGGCCTTGCCGTCAATCTTCACGGCAGTGATGGTGTGCCCCGTGCCGTGGATGGTGACGTCAAGGGTGCCACCGCGGTAGTGCAGCCCGCGTATCTTTTTTGTGCCGGGATAATTCTCGGGCACAAGGGGGTTAAAGCTGATGCCGTCGGGCCTGAAACGCATGCCGGCAAACACACGCAGGGGCATCGCCGCGTTGCCGCAGGCACTCCACAACTGGGCATCGCTGTTGATGGCCGTCCCGCGGAAGTCGCCCGAGGATGCCACCATCAGCTCTTTATTGGTGGCGAAGAGGGCGGCGGCGCGATATATCGCCGCAAGGCCGGTGTTGACGGCATCATAGTTGCGCACACGGGCGGCGGCGATGTTCCAAAACGCTTGGACAAAGGGCCATACGGCATCGTTGTGATAGGGACGCACATCAGCTTGCTGGGGGAAGACCGAGGGGGTGCCGAAGGGCAACACCGGGGTGTGGGAGATGATGGAGGCTCCCATCTGGGGGGTGGCAACATCAAAAATCACCGCCAAGGCCTGCCCAAGGTTGTCGGTGGCGGGGGATTGTATGGGATAGGGTGATGAGTAGAGGTATGAGGCATAATATCCCAACCCGGGGTTCCACATCAGGTCGTTGACGGCTGCCTGGATGTCGGCCGAGCTCACCGGCAGCCGCGGGGCCTCGACGCCTAACTCCTGAGCCATGAGGCCGCGTACGGCAAATGCGCGAGCAAACACAACATTTGTGCCCAGACACAGCGACTGGTATATATCGGCCGGCTGCATCCAGTGCGGATAGGTCTGTTGGCGCCAGTCAAGGTATGACTGTTCGCCATACATCAGGGATGTCGAGCGGTCAAGGACGGTGTGCACATCGGCCTCCAACGAGCGGCACACAATGTCGTAGGCCGTGGCCAGGAAGTCCCGGTCACCGGTGACGCAATAGACCTCCCAGGCCGCCAGGGCCCATACCTGTCGGTCGGAGGACACGGGCCATGAGCCGCCGGTCCCCGAGTCCTGGATGATGCGTCCGTGTGAGTCAACCTTGGCCATCAGCGAGCGTTTGGCGCCCTCGGGGTCCAAGGTGGCCAGTGACAGCCAGATTGAGTATGAGACGTCACGCGTCCACACGCCGTCCCACTCCTTGCCGGCGCGGTATGTCGAGTCGGGGCGCAGGTCACGTTTCACCTCGTCAATGGCCATATTCCACAGCGCGTCCACCATGGTCTGGTCTGATGAGTATCGCGGGTACCCCTCAATCGGTTTCTCAATTGCCCAGCCCGTGGGGTCGGGTTGCTCGGCTACGGGGGGATTCAGCGGAATAGTAACCTCAAAAATCGAGTCGCCGCGATTTTGCAATTTACGCTCGGCGTCATTCCACAGGTTGTCAAAGTCCCAGTTTAGGGGTGAGACTGAGCCGCATACCCATACCCCCTGGAAGTCCTCGGCGGCTATGGTGTCGCCCGTGGGGGTGACGTAGCGGCCCTGGTCGCGGAAGGCGCGCAGCATGGGACGCATGTCAACACGCACTGTCCAACGGTGGTTTACCGGCAGGGTGTCCTTCAGGATTTCTGTCAGGTCCTGGCTTGTGGGCTCCCCTTGGGTGTTGCCAAAGGTATAAATCTTGCCCGAGGGACGGTCAAGCCGCTCACGATGCACAAGGTCGGGGTGCAACTCGTTGTCACGGCTGTTTATCGAGAAGCGAAACTCGGCAACCGGCGCTGTCCCCGAGGTGTTTGAGGATTTGTAGTTGGTGACAATCTTGTAGGGTGACAGGGCAACCGCCGAGTATTTTCCCTGCACAACTGAGTCGGCATACAGGCTGAACTGCTTGCAGGTGAAGATAGGCTTCCCCTTGTGTGAACATGCCAGGGCCACGGCGCTGACGGCCGATATGCACAGTGGCAGAAGGTAAAGGCTGCGACGTCCCATGTGTGTGGAATTGTGTGTTAATCTAATCTGAGGTTGAAATCTTCAATCATTTTTTTGAGGACAGGATTCTTTGCTGCCATCTCGTTCACCACCTCGCGGTCGTTCCATGTTGAGCGGCTTCCGGGCCCGGGGTTAATGGTAGTTGACAGCGTCAGGGTGTCATTGTCAGCCGCCCGGCGCAGGGCCTGTAGCAGTTGGGGCATGACGCGCGTCAGCTCGTCAACCTGCATGGGGTTCTCGACAGTGATGGTAAAGGCTGTCCCCGCGGAGCGTTGTGGCAGGCAAGCGCGCATTGTGTTCACCAAGATGGTGTCTGAGGGATGAGCATCGGCAAATGCTTTCCACGCCTCCAATACCGTTTGGTCGGTAAAGGTGTTGTTGCGGGTGGGGCTTTGGGGGGCTTCAGCAGCGGGAGCCGCCGGGTCGCCTGCGGGGCGTTTGTTGATGCGCGGCATCTCACGGCGCATGGGCGCATGGGCATGCGCACGCGCCGGGCGTGGTGCGGGTGCGGGGGCCGGATGTGCCGGGGCCGGAGCCGGAGCGGGCTGCGGAGTTGCCCGGGGTGCCGCAGGGGCTGCCCCCGGAGCCGCGGGGGTGGGTGTGGGCGACGCCGGCCGGGCTATCGGCCGTAGTGCGTGCCCCTCGTGTGCGTCGCTATTGTCTGACGAGGGGCCGGACGGTTGGCATAGTTTTGCCAACGTCAATTCAACAAGGAACTGCTTGTTGGTGGCGTTGCGATATTGAAGGTCGGCATCGTTGACAAGGGCCATACCGCGCATCAGGAAGTCCGTGCTGCATTTTTGGGCCAGGGCTATCACCGTCTCTGCCATCTGCGCATCAGCGTTGAGCAGACTGTGGGTTGACGGGTCCTTGGCCACGGCAAGGTCGCGTAAAAAGCCGCCTATGCCGTTAAGGAAAAACCGTGAGTCAAAGCCATGCTCGCGTATCTCCTTGTAGATGAGCCAGGTATCCATGACGCGGCCGGCAAGGAATGCCTCGACCAGACGGGCATAGTACCTGAAGTCCAGCATGTTGAGGTTGCGCAGCGTATCCTCATACGTTATGTGGCCACGCGTCGAGGCGGTAACCTGGTCAAAGATTGACAGGGCGTCACGCATGGCTCCGTCAGCCTTATTGGCTATCACACCCAGGGCCGGCCTTTCAGCCTCGATTCCCTCAGACTCAGCCACATGTGCCAGATGGTCAACCATGTCGGGGATGGAGATGGGGTTGAAGTCATAGATCTGGCAGCGCGACAGGATGGTGGGGATGACTTTATGCTTCTCGGTGGTGGCAAGGATAAAGATGGCATGTGCCGGGGGCTCCTCAAGGGTCTTGAGGAAGGCGTTGAAGGCCGAGGTTGAGAGCATGTGCACCTCATCGATGATGAAGACGCGGTATCGCCCGTTGGCCGGCGGGATAACTACCTGGCGGCACAACTCACGCATGTCATCGACAAGGTTGTGCGATGCCGCATCAAGCTCTAAGATATTGAACGACCGCCCCTCGTTGAACTGCCGGCAGGACTCACATTGGTTGCAGGCCTCGCCGTCCTCGCCGGGATGCTCGCAATTTATGGTCTTGGCAAAAATGCGTGCACACGAGGTCTTGCCCACGCCTCGGCCACCGCAGAACAGGTAGCTGTGGGCCAGACGCCCCGTGGCGATGGCGTTTTTAAGGGTGGAGGTCAATACCGACTGGCCCACAACGCTACTGAAGGTTGAGGGCCGGTATTTACGTGCTGAGACTAAGTATTGTTCCATATATAGTATGGCAAATTTACAAAAAAACGTCAAAAACCCCAAAGCCCTGATGCAGGGGAGCAGGGCAACCGCATCAAAATTTGGCATTAAGAAGCATATTACTTAGATAGTCG
>CAYMNF010000027.1:0-1300 GCA_964391735.1 uncultured Bacteroides sp.
GGGAAAAAGGTTCTACTCACTGTATTGTTACTTCAGGCTGTCATCATGGCGTCGGCCCAAACGTCTGACGCAGTTGCTGACAGCGTGTCGCAACATTGCCCTATCCTACCCTATCCCGTCATTGCCGCCGGGACATTTGCTGTTACTGACGGTACTTTGGCACGCTTCACAGCACGTTCCCCACGGCATCCCGCGGCATCCCTGACGGATGACCAAAACAGCACCATAGCCGACATCGCCCAGTTTGGTCCTATGGATCTGCCATGGGTGATGAAAGCCGTTGGGGTAAAAACGGAATCATCATGGGGTAAACTGGCCGTATCCCAGGCCGTGGGATTCGTGGCGTTGACGGGGGCGGTTGAAGCCCTGAAACGGGGTGTTGATGCTCCGCGACCTGATGGAGAGGATAACCGCTCTTTCCCCAGCGGACACACAGCCCGGGCCTTTTTCGGCGCCACATCGGTGTTGCATGAACTTGCCAACACATCCCCCTGGTACCCCCTCGGGGCTTATGCCTTTGCCGCCGGGATCGGTGCACAGCGTGTATTGGCAAACCGCCACCTCCCGTCCGACGTTATGGCCGGGGCCGGCATTGGCATGTTGGCAGCTGAATTCGGCTACTTCATTGGCAGCCTAATGTGGCCGAGTGAAAGGGCAAATTCAGTAATCACCGACCCATACAATAGTACCTATTTAGGTGTGTCCAGCGCACTTTTGTGGCCGTTGGGGCATGTCCGCACACCGTTAGCCGAGATTGATCGCCTGCCGGCCCTTGAAACTGCCGTAACTATTGTCAAACCACTTGGTGGGCGCTGGTTTGGGCGTGTTGCAGTAGCTTTAACCTCACAACCCCTTATGTTGCACGCCGGCTCGGTAACCACCTATCTTGGATGCCTGAACTCGGTGGGAGCGAAGATAGGCCTCGGGTACAATGTGTATTCCGGCCACCGGTTGGCTTTTGACATAGACATCAGCGGCGGTGCAATGGGCAATCTGAGGATGAAAAATGTTGAGCGCATAATCGAAAGCCAAAAGGTGTCACCGGTTGGCAGTTTTGGTGCCTCCCTTGCGTGGGCCCTAACGTCGGGCCTGCACTGCCGCGGTGAGATAGGCGTTGAGCTATCGGGATGCAAATATACAGTTCACACGACCGCGGCTGATGGAACACCCTCAACTACAAACACCTCAGCGGCAAACAGTGCGTTGTATACCGCCATTGGCGTGTGCATTGGGCTGTGAGGAGGCTGTGAGGAGGGCCCTCTTTGAGGTTATGGCGAAATTGCCTAACTTTGCAGCCAAA
>CAYMNF010000027.1:1400-7527 GCA_964391735.1 uncultured Bacteroides sp.
TTGCCTAACTTTGCAGCCAAATTAGAAAGCTGAAAAATGAACGAAAACTCGCGCCTGCGCAATATTGCCATCATTGCGCATGTTGACCACGGCAAGACTACCCTGGTTGACAAAATGCTTATGGCGGGCCACCTTTTTCGCGACAACCAGTCGACAGGTGAGCTGATTCTTGACAACAACGACCTTGAGCGCGAACGCGGTATAACCATATTGTCAAAAAACGTATCCATAAACTACAAAGGATACAAAATCAACATAATCGACACCCCGGGGCACGCCGACTTCGGCGGGGAGGTTGAGCGTGTGCTCAACATGGCCGACGGATGCCTGCTGCTTGTTGACGCCTTTGAGGGACCGATGCCGCAGACCCGTTTTGTTCTGCAAAAGGCTATACAGATGGGTCTGAAGCCCGTGGTGGTCGTCAATAAGGTTGACAAGCCCAACTGCCGCCCTGACGAGGTCCAGGAGATGGTATTTGACCTTATGTGCTCACTGGATGCCACCGAGGACCAACTGGACTTCCCCACCGTGTTCGGGTCGGCAAAACAGGGATGGATGAGCGAGGATTGGAAGAAACCCACCGAGGACATCACCGCCGTCCTGGACGCCATCATCAAATACATCCCCGAGCCGCAAACCCTTGAGGGTGACCCGCAGATGCTGATAACCTCACTGGACTACTCGAGCTATGTTGGGCGTATCGCCATCGGCCGCGTGCATCGAGGCACAATACGTGAGGGGATGGAGATAGCCCTGTGTAAGGCTGACGGCTCAACCGTGCGCCAGAAAATCAAAGAGCTGCATACCTTTGAGGGTATGGGACGCAAAAAGGTGAGCGAGGTTTCCTCCGGCGACATTTGTGCCTTGGTGGGCATTGAGGGGTTTGAGATCGGCGACACCGTCTCGTTGCCCGAGAACCCCGAGGCACTCCCCCGCATAGCCATTGACGAACCCACAATGTCGATGCTCTTTACCATCAACGACAGCCCCTTCTTTGGCAAAGACGGCAAATATGTGACATCACGCCACATCTGGGAGCGTCTGCAAAAAGAGCTTGACCGCAACCTGGCACTGCGCGTCGAGAAGACCGACCGCGAGGACCAATGGCTGGTGTATGGCCGTGGCGTGTTGCATCTGTCGGTGCTTATCGAGACTATGCGCCGAGAGGGATTTGAACTGCAAGTGGGTCAGCCACAGGTTATCATAAAAGAAATTGACGGGGTGAAGTGCGAACCCGTTGAGCTGCTCACCATAAACGTCACCGATGAGTATGCTTCAAAAATCATTGACATGGTGACCCGTCGCCGCGGGGAGCTGGTTTCAATGACAACCCAGGGCGACCGTTCGCACATGGACTTCCTGATACCCTCGCGAGGCATCATCGGCCTGCGCAACAATGTCCTCACCGCCTCAGCCGGCGAGGCAATCATGGCCCATCGCTTCCACGAATTCCAGCCCTGGAAAGGGGAGATTGAGCGTCGTACCAACGGCTCACTGATAGCCTTGGAGGCCGGGACAACATACGCCTACGCCATTGACAAGCTGCAAGACCGCGGCCGCTTCTTCGTCTTCCCGCAGGAGGAGGTTTATGCCGGACAGGTTGTGGGTGAGAATGCAAAGGACAACGATATAGTTGTCAATGTAACTAAGTCAAAGAAACTGACCAACATGCGCGCATCGGGTGCTGACGACAAAGCCCGCATAATCCCGCCAATAGTGTTCTCGCTTGAGGAGGCTCTTGAGTATATAAAGGAGGATGAGTATGTTGAGGTAACCCCTCACCACCTGCGCCTGCGCAAAATCATCCTTGACCACCTTGACCGCAAGCGTCAAGACCGTTAAAAACCGCCAGTAAAAATTTATTTTAGCCATATACCGGGCTGTGCCGTTGACATTGCCCGGTATATTATTTTTGGTAAATTTGCACAAACCCGATTTTCTGACATGAAAACTAAAAAACTTATTACAGCCCTATTTGTGGCATCAGCCGTGAGTGCCTCAGCCGAGACCCCGCTGTGGCTTCGTGACATAATGATTTCACCGCAGGGCGATCGCATTGCTTTCACCTATCGCGGCGACATCTACACCGTTCCCACCACCGGGGGCCAAGCGCAAAGGCTCACCGCAACAGGGACATACGAGTCGGTGCCCGTATGGAGTCCCGACGGCAAAAAGATTGCGTTTGCCACTGACCGTTATGGCGGTCAGGACATAATGATAATGAGCGCCGAGGGAGGCAGTGCCAAGCGCCTTACCACCAACTCAGCTATCGAGAAGCCAATGGCTTTCACCCCTGACGGCAAGTATGTTGTGTACGCCGCTGCCATTCAGGACCCGTCAAGCAGCGTTCTTTTCCCCAGCGCAAAACTCACCGAGGTTTACAAGGTGGGGATTGAGGGTGGTCGCCCCGTGCAGATCCTTGCCAACGCCGCAGAGATGATTGACTATTTCCCCGGAAGTCAAAATTTTGTATACCAAGACGTTAAAGGCTCTGAGAATGAGTGGCGCAAGCATCATACCTCATCAGTGACGCGAGACATCTGGCTGTACAACGCCTCGAAAGGCACGCATACAAACCTCACGGCCCATGCCGGGGAGGACCGCAATCCCATAGTTTCGCCCGACGGGTCAACAATCTACTTTTTGTCTGAACGTGACGGTGGCAGCATGAACGTCTATGCCATGGATGCCGGTGGCAGCGCAACACCCACTCCCCTCACCGCCTTCAAGAGCCACCCCGTGCGCTTCCTGTCGCAAGCCGACAACGGCACCCTTGCAATGGCATACGATGGAGAAATCTACACCATGCGCCCTGATGGGAAACCCCAAAAGGTAAAAATTGACATAACGGTTGACTCCAACGATACACCCCTGAAGAAAAGCTTCAGCCGCGGAGATGAGGCTGTGGTGTCGCCCGACGGCAAACAGATGGCGGTAGTGTATCGAGGTGACATATTCGTCACCTCGGTTGACCACAAGTCCATGAAACAGATAACCCGAACCGCTCAAGCCGAGGCTGACCCCTGCTGGAGCAAAGACGGTGACACTCTGTACTACACCTCACAGCGTGACGGGCACTACAACATCTACAAAGCCACGCGCACACGTACTGAGGACCCGAACTTCTCAAACGCCACCCTGATAACAGAGACTCCCCTTTTCCCCGGCGATGACAAGACGGAGCGAGCACGTCCAATACTGTCGCCTGACGGCAAGAAGATGCTCTTTATTGAGGACCGCAACAAAATAATGGTGATGGACCTGGAAACCAAGCAGGTGAAGAAGCTGACAAACGGCGAGACTTATCCTCAACGTGACGGGGGCTTCGCCATAGAATGGGGTCCGGACAGCAAATGGATAGCCCTTGAGGTTATGGCACGGCGCCATGAGCCTTACTCAGACATTGCACTGCTCAATGTCGAGACCGGGGAACTCATCAACCTGACTAACTCGGGCTACTTTGACACCACACCCCATTGGGTAATGGACGGCAAGGCCATCCTGTTCAAGAGTGAGCGATACGGCATGCGCAACCATGCCAGCTGGGGGTCACAGGAGGATGCCATGCTGCTTTTCCTGACTCAGGATGCCTATGACGAGTTTGTCCTGAGCGAGGAGGACCTTGAACTGCGTAAAGAGCTGAAAAAGAAAAACGAGAAATCAGAGGAGAAAAAAGAGGATAAGAAGGATGCCGTAAAGGAGGTTAAGATTGACCGCAAGGGTCTTGAAGACCGCGTTGTGCGCCTGACACCCAACTCCTCAGACCTCGCCGATGCAATCCTCACAGCCGACGGCGAGACGCTTTATTATCTGTCGGCATTTGAGGAGGGATATGACCTGTGGAAAGCCTCGCTACGCGACGATGACGTGTCGCTGGTGAGGAAACTTGATGACAGCCAGGCGCAATTCCAGCAACTGCCTGACGGCAACATATTCATTGTGGGCCCGAAAGTGCGCAAACTCAACACGTCAGGCGACAAGCTAACCAACGTCACCTATCAGGGTGTGCTGACAATAGACCCCGTTGCCGAGCGTGACTTCATGTTTGACTATGTGAAGAACGAGGAGGCTGAACGTTTCTATCGCACCGACATGCACGGGGTTGACTGGGATGGCCTCACCAAGCACTATCGCCGTTTCCTGCCCCACATCACAAACAACTATGACTTTACCGAGATGCTCAGTGAGATGCTTGGTGAGCTGAACGTGTCACACACCGGCAGCGGGTACTTCGCGGCAGGGGCTAACGAGCCCACGGCCTCTCTGGGGTTGCTTTATGACCTCTCGAATACCGGTGAGGGGCTGACGGTGACCGAGGTTCTCGAGAAGGGCCCGTTTGACAATGCCGAGACACAAATGAGCGCGGGGGCGGTTATAACCGCCATAAACGGTGTAGCAATTGACCCGGACACCGATTGGAGCGCGTTGCTTAACGGCGTTACAGGGAAAAAGACCCTCATAACCTTCCTCCCCAAGGGAAAGGAGATGCCGGTTGATGAGGTTGTTCTCCCTATCAGTCAGGGTCGGCAGAATGCATTGCTGTATACCCGCTGGGTAAAAGGGCGCGAAGCCTATGTCGACTCCATCTCAGGGGGGCGGCTCGGGTATGTACACCTGCAGTCTATGTCTGACCCGTCATTCCGCAAAGCATATTCAAACGTCCTTGGCAAGTTCAACGACCGCGAGGGAATAGTCATCGACACACGTTGGAATGGCGGCGGCCGTCTGCATGAGGATGTTGAAATCCTTTTCTCAGGCAACAAATACATGACGCAGGTTGTGCGTGGTATTGAGTCGTGTGACATGCCCTCACGCCGTTGGAACAAGCCCTCGGTGATGGTTACCGCCGAGGCCAACTACTCAAACGCTCACGGCACCCCCTTCGTGTATCAGACACGCAAACTCGGCAAGGTCGTCGGCGCTCCGGTGCCGGGCACCATGACATCGGTTAACTGGCAAGACCTGCAGGATGACTCCATGTACTTCGGTATCCCCGTTATCGGCTATCGGCTTGAGGACGGTTCATACCTTGAGAACAAACAACTTGAACCTGACGTACCGGTGCTTAACTCGCCTGAAACGGTTGTGAAAGGAAAGGACACACAACTTGATGTAGCCGTAAAAACCCTGTTGGATGAAATAAACTCCCGGACAAAATAGGGCAAATGACTGCCGGGGACTGAACCCTTGGCATTGCTAAGTCGTTTCATAGATAAATGATGTTATTAGTTTAACACTTCAACTTCCTTATCTATGAAACGACTTAACCTTTTAGCCCTGGCCCTTATAGCCACGCTGCCGCTTATATTCACCTCATGTTCAAATGACGATGATCTGCCCGAGGTTGACCTGTCGGTGTCTTTTCGTGGCGCCACAGAACAAAACGGCACCCTGTACCTTGTTGAGGGAGATACCCTGGTAATTGAGGGATTGAACGTCACCCCTGTCTCAGGCAGCAAAAAGGCAACGTTGGGTGCCACCGCCTATTACTGGGACTATCAGTTCCTGGGCACAACCATGGTTGAGCCGTTCGGGTTGCGCATCAACACCGAGGAACTGCCTGCAGGGGACTATCTGCTGCAGATCAACACCACAGTCTTCCAGGTTGGTAAATCGGTGGGTATCGCCTACATCACCTTCCCGGTAAAAATCGTTCCCGCCCAGCAACTTCCCGAGGGAGTGTCACGCGACCAGGGAGGCACAATAACACCCGACACCGATATCCGCAGCGGCGCTCAACCCTCAATCTAACCGCATTTTCTCAAAAAGATTGTAACACCGATATAAACAAGGTCGCGATAATCACTTGATGCATTTGTGATTATCGCGACCTTATTTTTCCTTGTCATTTCTGAGGAATGGGAGCGTATCAATAACGTTTCGCTCCACCAACAGCCCAATCCGCGTTCTCAATTTTCGCACTCAATACCCTCTTGCCAATATCCGGGTAATCAATCTCTATTTTGTCATAATCAAGAATAGTAACCGGGCAAATCATCTTTCTCGGGACGTTAGAAGTTGAAAGGGTTTCATCGTTAAACTCCAATATTAGATTATTCCCTTCAACCGAGTAAGTACCTCTAAGTCCAATACCATACCCGCGAGATGCAATAAGGAAGGACCAATC
>CAYMNF010000027.1:7627-26606 GCA_964391735.1 uncultured Bacteroides sp.
GGATTATCCGATTCCGGCTCATCACTGTTACAGGAAAAAAGCAGACATCCCACTACTGCCAAAATCCACATCCTAAACTTCAACACTTTCATACTTAACTTATTAATGCATTATTTTTACAAAAAAAGCGCAAAACACCCATATAAACAAATAATCTCCAATAATTTAACCTTGTTTAACAACTCACAACAAGGAATCGGAGGAATGGGGGTAAGGGCAATGGATTAGAAGTTGAAGATGTCTTTGAGGGAGGCGTCGTCGGTATTGTCTTTGCCCTTTTTGCGACCACGGAAGTAGAATAGCTTTGAGCGTCGGGGGCGCAATATTCGCGTATTGGAGGGCTCATTTTCCTCAAACGATGCTTCCAAGCACGTTGGTGCACAAACCTCAGTGAGGGACGGTTTGCAACATTCCTCAGGAGCACTTGCCTCTTCAATGGCACCGGATTGCATGGCCTTGCGCAGAAAGTTGCGCCGGTCGTAGGTAGTTTGGTTGATGGTCTCGTAGACACGCTGCAACTCGGCAGCGGTAAAGGTTTTGTCAAGCAGATTAAAGGCTACCGGCTTTATGCGTATAACCTCAGCAAGATACTCCCGTGCCTGCATGATTATCTCCCGGTGGTCAAATGCCAACGGTGGCAGGACCGACTCGTTGAACCAGAGAACCTTGGCGGCATCGTCACCGGCAATAACCTGATAGTCTGACGGGCGGACAAGCGCGATATACGCCACCGTGACAACACGCTCACGCGGGTCGCGGTTTACCGAGCTGAATACCCTGAACTGCTCAAGATAAACATTCTGAAGGTTTGTCTCCTCGGCGAGCTCACGGCGCGCACAGTGGTCAATTGTCTCGTCGATGCGCATAAACCCGCCGGGCAAAGCCCACATCCCTTTGAAGGGCTCACTACCGCGCTCAACCAACAGCACATTGAGGGAGCGCCCGTCAAAACCAAAGATAACGCAGTCAGCCGTCACGGCTGCGTGGGGATATTTATAGCAGTACTCACCTATTTTTTCGCTCATGGACCTTGCTTATTTACCGTTATCCAACAACCAAAATATACCTTTATTTTTTTGCGCCGGAAAGTTGCCCGCATGCCGCCGCGATATCCTCACCGCGAGATGCGCGGATTGTTGCGGTGATACCCCTTGAGTTCAGGAAGTCCCTGAAAGCCTCCATGTCGGCCAACGTTGCGGGTTGGCGGTCATCACCGGGCAAAGCGTGGTAACGTATAAGATTCACCCGGCAGTCCAACCCCTGCAGAATCGTTGCGAGCCGCGCGGCGTGCCGCATATCGTCGTTCTCCCCGCGCCACATCACATACTCCATCGACAACCGCCGCTGATGACTGAAATCATACCCCCGCAACAGCTCCAATACTTTGTCAAGAGGGGTAATGCGCTGGGCGGGCATTATCATGGCTCGCTTTTCTGCAAACGGGTTGTGCAATGACAGAGCTATATGTACCTTGGTCTCATCAAGCAGCCTGACGAGATTGGGCAGATTGGCGCCAACGGTGCTGACGGTGATACGTCGCGGGCTCCACGCCAGGCCCCATTTTGCCGTTAGCACGTCAATGGCCTGTAAAACCGGGCCGATATTGTCAGCCGGCTCTCCCATACCCATAAACACTATATTGGTGAGATTCTGCGAGCCGGGGATGGAGAGCACCTGGTTAATTATCTGTGCTGCGGAGAGGTTTCCCTGAAAACCGCCCCTACCGGTGGCACAAAATGCGCACCCCATGCGACACCCGGCCTGGCATGATACGCACAGTGTGGCGCGGTCCTTATCGGGGATGTACACCGCCTCGACATCACGCCCGGCAACGCCCCTGAAGAGGCATTTAACCGTGCCGTCAGCCGACGTTTGCGTCGTAAGGGGAGCCTCACGCCCGACGGTATATTGCTCGCCAAGCCGCTGACGCTCGCTTAGGGACAAATCAGTCATTTGGCTGATATCCTCTGTACGCTTGTCATACAGCCACTTGGCAATCTGATTAGCCTTAAATCCCGGCATACCAAGGCTTTTGACCACCTTGGTCAGCTCATCCCGGGTCATGCCCAACAGGGGCGTTTTTTGCGGTTCACTCATATTATGCCACATATCTCTTCAAGCGAATTGACGCCATTATCACGGCACCACCGCTCTATTCCATCAATAACCTTTACGGGACAGAGTGGGTCAATGAAATTTGCTGTACCAATCTGTACGGCATGTGCACCGGCCATAATAAACTCCAACGCGTCGCGTGCCGATGTGATTCCGCCGAGTCCAACAACCGGAATCTTCACCGCCTTAGCCGTTTGCCATACCATGCGCACAGCCACCGGCCGCACAGCCGGCCCTGACAACCCGCCGGTTACGGTTGATAGGGCTGCCCGGCGATGCTCAACATCCACTGCCATGCCAAGCAGAGTATTGATTAGTGACACCGAGTCGGCACCCGCAGCCTCTACAGCCTTTGCTATCTCGGTGATGTCGGTAACATTGGGGCTGAGCTTAACCATGAGGTGTCGGTTCCAGACATTGCGAACGGCCGCGGTAACGGCAGCAGCCCCGTCAGTTGTGGTACCGAAGGCCATCCCCCCTTGCTTAACATTGGGACAGGAGATGTTGACCTCCAGAGCCATTACCCGGGGGCATTCAGTCAAGACCTCGGCAGTACGTGCATAATCCTCGGGGGTGTTGGCTGAGATGTTGACAATCAGATTGCTGCCTGAATCCTGAATATCGGGATAGATATAATCCTTGAAAAAATGCACCCCCTTGTTCTGTAGCCCAACGGCATTAAGCATCCCGGCCGGGGTCTCGGCCATACGGGGGTAATCATTACCCTCACGTGCATGCAGGGTTGTGCCCTTAACAATAAATGCCCCCAACCGGTCTATCTGGTAGAAGTCGGCAAACTCCTCACCATAGCCGAATGTACCCGAGGCCGTCATCACCGGGTTCTTCAGTAATAACCCGTTACCGAGGTCGACAGTCTGATTCAATTCCATAACAAAGTCTCTGTATTGAAAACGGGGCCTGCAGTGCAGGCACACATATTGCCGTAGGTAGTTTTTTCAACGCAACACAGGCACGCCCCCAGGCCGCATGCCATCTTATTCTCAAGCGACACCTGGCACTGTATCCCGCGTGAACGTGCCACGCGTGCGGTTGCCTGCATCATGGGTAAGGGGCCACAGACATATACCATATCAAAATCCCCCTTTTGCAACAGGGGGTGGTCACCCACAAGCCCGTGAAAACCCTCAGAGCCGTCATCGGTGGCGACGTCAAAGGGCCCGTATCCGCTGAACAACTCTGCCCGTAGGACATCAGCCGCCGAGCGGGCACCTTGCAACAGATGCGGGGTTATGCCGGCCTGCAGAAAGGCTTCAGCCAAAGCAGCCATAGGCGCAACGCCCACACCACCGCCCACCAACAAGGGGCGGGTAATACCCTCCAAGTCAAATCCGTTGCCCAACGGGCCCATCAGGCTGAAGCTGTCCCCTACCCGTGCCTCGCACAACGTTTCAGTGCCGCGCCCGGCGTTACGCACCAGCAGGCTTAACATGCCGGTGGCCGCATCAAAACGATGCACCGAGATTGGCCGACGCAGCAGAACCCCGGGGGTGTCAACGTCAACCTGAACAAACTGTCCGGGCAACGGATTGTCAAGCGGTCCCTCGGCCGGGAGGAGCTCAAGCAAAGCAAATCGGCCTCCACACCGGCGGTTATCGGCTACAGTATATCTCCTTACACTCTTCATTGTGCTTATACGGTTAATATTTGGACAGCTTTTTTCCTAAAGACGGCACCCGGGAAATCAGCTTGCATCCGGATGCCGTCTTTAGGTTATTCATTTAGAGCTCAAGTAACTTGTCGATATTCTTCTTGAGAGACTCCTTGCTTTGTCCGCCCACCAGACGCAGGTCCTTTATCTGTTCGCCATTTTTGAAGAACAAGATTGTGGGGAGGGACATGATGCGGTTTTCTGAGCCGAACTCATCATTCTCGTCAGCGTTATACTTGCCGATTACAACCTTGTCGGCATACTCGTCGGCCAGCTCGTCAACGGCAGGAGCCATGCGTTTGCAGGGGCCACACCAGGTTGCCCATACGTCAACCACAACAGGTTTGCCACTCTCGATAATTTGTTTGATGTTGCCATCAGTAAATTCAAAAGCCATAATTCAATTGATTTAATGGATGTTATATGTTTTGTGTTATATGTTTTGTCTGAAAAGTTGGTAAAAAGGGTTTAGCTCACCTTGAAGGGGATCTCCTCGGTCTCAAGGGCCTCAAGAAACTCGGTGGTTATCCTTATTGTCTTGCCGCTGAACAGTTGCACCGTGCGGTTATACTCGGGCACGGGGATGCGGAAACTTAACCGACCGGTAGCCTTCTCGTCAAGTGCGCCGGCGACAATGCCCGATGTTGCATCGTTCATGGTGTCGGTGTTCAGGTCAATGATAACCTGCGACACCAACTTGCCCTGCACATCCTCAAGCCTCTCGATATTCTTGATGTTGAAGCGCAGGTCATCCTCAGGGCGACGCCGCTCATATCTGCCGGTGATTATGACGGGTAACCCGGGGATACCATAGTTGCGGAAGTTGATATAGTCCTTGCCGAAGAGCATAAAGTTGTATGTGCCGTCAAAGTCCTCAATGGTCAACACCCCGTATGGAGTGCCCTTTCGCGACATTTTCTCCTGCAACCCGGTTACCAACCCGGCCAGCCTGAGCTGTTGCCCCTCCTTGCCGGCAACCTCATCAAACTCTTTCAGGCTCATTGAGGTTCCGTACTTTATCTCAAGGCTGAAGGGGTCCAAGGGGTGGGCCGACAGGTACATGCCGACGAGCTCACGCTCCTTGTCAAGCCGCTCGGTGTTGGGCCACGGTTTGGCAGGGAACACTGCCGGTCGCCCGGTGGTGGCGCTCAGGGCTGCGTCATCCCCGAAAAGTGAGAATGACGTTTCAATCTTGTCCTTATGAAAAGCCGCGCCATAGTTCAACAGCGCCTCGGTGAAGGTGTCACCCTTTGAATGGGGCATGAAGAAGTCCTCACGCTTGATATCCGGCAACGAATCAAAGGCCCCGGCCATGGCAAGGCTTTCAATCAGCTTGCGGTTGAGGATTCCTTGCGGCACTCGCTCGATAAAATCATAAATATCGGCGTAGGGCCCTCGGCTCAGGCGTTCCTCAACTATCTTCTCGACAACGCCCTCGCCCACACCCGAGATTGCTGCCAACCCGAAGCGTATGTCTCCGCGGGCATTTACACCGAACTTGGCGAAACTCTCGTTGATATCGGGCCCTTTTACCTGTATGTGCATCTTTTTGCACTCACTCATAAAGGTTACCAACTTTGTCTTGTTGTCAAAGTTGCGGGTCAACACCGCAGCCATATATTCTGACGGGTAATTGGCCTTGAGCCAAGCGGTCTGGTATGCTACCCATGAGTAGCAGGTGGCGTGGCTCTTGTTGAAAGCGTAGGACGCAAACTTCTCCCAGTCATGCCAGATCTTCTCAAGGGTCTCGGCCTTGTGTCCGTTTTTGGCACCACCCTCCATAAACAGCTCCTTGAGTTCCTCCATCTTGCTCTTGAGCTTTTTACCCATAGCCTTGCGCAGGGTGTCGCTCTGGCCGCGCGTAAAGTTGGCCAACAGGCGCGACAGCAACATCACCTGCTCCTGGTATACCGTAACGCCGTATGTATCTTTGAGATAGGTCTCCATCTCGGGGATATCATAGACAATTGGCTCGCGCCCGTGTTTACGGGCAATGAAGTCAGGGATATAGTCCATGGGTCCCGGACGATAAAGGGCATTCATGGCTATAAGGTCCTCAAAGGTAGTGGGTTGCAACTCACGCAGATACCGCTGCATACCGGCACTTTCAAACTGGAATGTGCCGACGGTCCTCCCCTCTGAATACAGTTTGTAGGTCTTGGGGTCGCTGATATCTATACTGTCAATATCAATGTCCAGGCCGCGTGTCAGCTTTATATTCTTGAGCGCCTCCTTGATGATTGACAGTGTCTTGAGGCCCAGAAAGTCCATCTTTATAAGCCCAGTATCCTCAATGACAGACCCCTCATATTGGGTAACCACCATGCGCTCATTGTTCTTTGAGGACTTGTCAATAACCGTTGCCACGGGCACCCAGTCTGAGATATCGTCCCTGCAAATAATGACACCGCAAGCATGCACGCCTATGCCGCGCACGTTCCCCTCAAGCCGGCGCGCATAATCAAGTGTCTCGACGACTATCGGGTTGTTGCTTTGTAGCTCGGTCTTGAAATCGGGGATGTATTTATAGCAGTTATCAAGGTTGCACTTCAGTTGTTTCCCGTCAACCTCAGGCATGCGGTCGGGCACCATCTTGGCAAGGCGATTGCTCTCGGCTATTGAAAGCTGCTCGATGCGCGCCACATCCTTTATTGCCATCTTTGATGCCATGGTACCGTATGTGATGATGTGTGCTACCTTTTCGGCACCGTATTTCTCAGTGACATAATGCAATACCTCTTCACGCCCGTCATCATCAAAGTCCACATCGATATCAGGCAGCGAGATACGGTCGGGGTTCAGGAATCGCTCAAACAGCAGGTCATATTTCACCGGGTCCATCTGGGTGATACCCAGGCAGTAGGCCACACAGCTGCCGGCAGCCGAGCCACGTCCGGGACCGACACTGACACCCAGCTGATTCCTTGCGGCGTTGATAAAGTCCTGCACAATAAGGAAGTAGCCGGGGAAACCCATGGTCTTCATTATGTACAGCTCAAACTTTATGCGCTCCTGTAGTTGAGGGGTCAGGGGGTCGCCATATCTGCGCTTGGCACCCTCGTATGCCAGTTTTGCCAGGTAATCTGCCTCTAACTTTATGCGGTAAAGCTTGTCAATGCCGCCAAGTTTCTGAATCTTTTTCTTGGCATCAGCCTCGCTAAGCACCACATTGCCGTTTTCATCCTGCGTGAACTCATCAAAGAGTTGTTGCTCAGTGATGGTCTGCCGGTACCCCTCCTCGGTGCCAAACTCCTCAGGTATCTCATAGAAGGGCATGATGGGGGCATGGTCTATGCTATAACTCTCGACTTTATCAAGGATCTCAAGGGTATTCTCCAAAGCCTCGGGCAGGTCGCCGAAGATATCATACATCTCCTGCGTCGACTTCAGCCACTCCTGACGCGTGTACCGCATTCTGTCAGGCGACGTATAGTTGGCGTTGGTTGATATGCAAATCAATCTGTCGTGTGCATCACCGTCCTCCTCGTTCGTGAAATGGACGTCATTGGTGGCCACAAGTTTTATATCAAGCTTGCGGGCTATTTCTATAAGCACCGGGTTGACACGCTGTTGTGCCTCAAAGACGTCATGCGGGGCACCGGGCTTGTCGGTCTTGTGCCGTTGCAGCTCAATGTAATAGTCCTCGCCAAAGACGCGCTTGAACCATGCCGCATGCTCCTCGGCCTCCTTTATGCGCCCGGCCATAATCAGCTTTGGCAGTTGCCCGCCAAGGCATGCCGAACACACTATCAACCCCTCACTGTACCGTTCAAGCGACTCAAGGTCGGTGCGCGGGTGCATATAAAACCCTTCGGTCCAGGACTGCGATACAAGCTTGATCAGGTTATTATACCCTGTTTTGTTTTTGGCCAGCACAATCAGGTGCCGTCCATGGTCGTTTTTGTCATCACGGCTCAGGCGCGAACCGGTTGCCACATACATCTCGCAGCCAAATATTCCCTTAAAGGGGGTTGCACCCTCGGGTAACTGACTGTTGACCTTTTTCAGATAGTTGAAAAACTCTTTTATACCGAACATGTTGCCATGATCGGTCAACGCCAGGCCGGGCATCCCGTCAGCCATGGCCTTATCCACAAGCCCCTTGATTGAGGCCTGCCCGTCAAGCAATGAGTATTGTGAGTGTACGTGAAGGTGTACAAAGGGTTTCATCCTGGTATCTTTTTCATCGCAAAGATAACAAAATTTCCCCACTTTATGAACCCCATTCTGCAGTATCAGGGCATCTTCACATCAACTTTTTGAGCCCGAAAGGCGTTTAAATTATACACGTTTCACATGTATTACCCGCTGAAAACCAAAGAGAATGCAATCAGAAGAGGTCGGAATGTATCAGCTAATGATGGAGCTGCCCCTGTTCAACGGAGCGGGGTTTGACAAGATGTCTGAGATTTTTTCATTCTCACGCATCTCATTTCAGCGCCACATGCCGGGGGATACCATCCTCAAGGCCGGGGACCTTTGTGATGAGATTGTCTTTATTCTGCGCGGGCAAGTGCGTTCAACAATCCTGACCAAGAACCGCGACTGGGCAATCTCCCAGACCCTTTCGGCCCCAAACGTCCTAAATCCCGACTTTCTGTTTGGTCTTGATACCCGAAACCCTGCCACAGCAACAGCACAGGGAGAGTGTGCAACCGCTACCATCGTGAAGGCTGACTACCTGAGGATACTGAATACCGACAGTGTCTTCCTGTTTAATTTTGTGAATCGGCTCTCGAAAGATGCACAAAAATCCATCTTGGGATTGCAGAATCTTGACAACAATAGCATTGCAAAACGGCTCGCACTTTGGGTGGGGGCCCTGACAGACCCGACAGGTACCGACATAACGATCGAGTGCAATATGGACCCGGCCAACGAGATTATATTCGGTGTCAAACGGTCGGAGTTTACAGCAAGTTTAGATGAGTTGGCCCGCGTCGGACTGATAGAATACACACCCGGACGAATAAAGGTACTCAACCGACGCACTTTTCTTGAAAAATTGCTACCTGACCTTACAACCCGGCCTTAGCGGGGATTTATATTTTTCATATTTTTGTTTATATTTTTCTAAACACCCCTCTTGTATAATTTCTTACCTATCAGTAATTTAAAATTTGAACAACTGATATATGATTTATATTTGAGGTTATACCTTATTGACAACAATCTTTTTTGCAATAATTTTGCACCGTGTAAAATTTAGTTATCAGCTAAGAGACTTTTTTAGTTTCCAAGTACGGTACAATTTCGGTAAAAATACAAATAGGCTTTCACAAGAAAGTTTTACAAGGCAAAGCAAAGAGATTGAAAATAGTGTATTTGAATTAGAAGTGTGAAGAAAAATCGTGTTTAATGCAAATTGGCTTAGGCCAAAAAGATCAAGCCACGTCGTGATGACGTGACTTTCTTTTTTATATCCCTCTCAAAAAAAGAATCAGATTGTAACGCGCCGGGTCCAGGAACCAACCCTGATGATGTAAATACCCTTGGTGCGCAGGGTCAGCCGATGGGTACCCGGTCGCAACACCTCACTTGACACCGGTTGCCCCAACAGGGTAAATACCTTTACCGTGGATGTACGTTGCACTGTCAGCAAGATGGTGTTCCCTCTCCTCTCAAGGCTCACGGGGTCTGCCTCGCTGTCGGTGGTAATCTGCTCATATTGCTCCCACACCCCCGGCATAACCTGCTCCGGGCATAGCACGCCCGTGGCCAAAACAACAGCCACAAGGGTGCGTAACAATGTGTGGGGGAATCTCATCCGGGTGTCAAATGCTTGATTACGTGGCAAAGATAGCACTTTTTTCTGACTTTCCTTGTCGCCCCCTCCTCTCCCGCTCCCCGAGGTTAGCGGTTTTGCTGCCGTTTGCACATTTAAATATATATACTTATCTTTGCCAAAAGAAATGGCTTACACATACTACCTTGGATTGTAATTCAACACTCTTTTGTATAGAACATTAATTATCATATATTTACCAATACCAATTCTTTACCTGTAATCTTAAAAAACTACCAAAGAAAGTCCACTATTATTATTCAACGGTCAAGCGCCGAAACCGGGCACTGCACAGGCACTACGCTGCCACGATGCCGCACCGCGAGGTAAGGCTCACCCATTAACCCGCAACGGGCTCCCACCCCGGCAGTCCCTGAGTGCCTTTCCCGGCAGCCATTTTAAGTACGCCAAAATTTAAAACAACATGGAAAATAATAATCAAGAAGACAAAAAGCCCAAACGTCCACGCATAGGCTCAACGATGTCTGAAGAAAACCGTACCGAGGAGCAGACTCACACATCATCCAGTGACGACACCACACAGCGCTATGAGCGTCCTTACCATGGATACCAGCAGCGCGGAGCCCAACAGGGCTACCGCCAGGGTGGGTATCAGCCGCGCCGTTACAACCAGCAACGGCCCTACGGGCAGAACAACTATGGACAGCAGCGCCCCTACCAGCAGCGCCCCTATAACCAACAGGGCCAAAGCACCAACGAGGAGGGCACTGAGAACAATACAGAACAACAGGGCTACCAGCCCCGCAACAACTATAACCGCCAGGGTGGGTATCAACCCCGCCAGAACGGTGGGTATCAACAGGGCTACCAACCCCGTCGCAACAACTACAACCGCCAGGGTGGGTATCAACCCCGCCAGAACGGTTATGGCCAAAATAACTATGGCCAGGGTGGCTACCAACAGCGTCAGAACTATGACCGCCAGGGCGGGTATCAGCAAAATCGACAGGAGGAGGGATACCAGCCCCGTCAAGGTGGATACAACCCCCAGGGAGGATATCAACCCCGCCAGGGTGGCTACCCGCCGCGCCAGAACAACTACGGACATTATAATAACCGGGGAGGTTACCAACAACGCCCCGACGGGTATAACCGCCAAGGGGGCTACAACCGCCAGGGTGGACAGCAACGCCGCTACAACAACAACGGCATGATGCAGCGTGGCAAAAGCTTTGTGCCGCGTCCCAAACCGGTTGAATATGACACCCCGGCTCCCGACCCTAACGAGCAGATACGCCTGAATAAATACATGGCAAACTCCGGCATCTGCTCTCGCCGCGAGGCTGACGAATACATCCAGCAGGGATTGGTAAAGGTGAATGGCGAGGTTGTTACCGAATTGGGTACCAAAATATCATACAACGACAAAATTGAGTATGATGAGAAGATGGTTACCCTTGAGCGCAAGTGCTACATCCTGCTCAACAAGCCCAAAGACTGTGTGACCACCACCGATGACCCCAACGGTCGCACCACCGTGCTGGACCTGGTGAAAGGTGCTTGCAGCGAGCGCATCTACCCCGTCGGACGCCTTGACCGCAACACCACCGGTGTGCTGTTGTTGACCAACGATGGCGACCTTGCCTCAAAACTGACCCATCCCAAATATGTCAAGAAAAAAATCTACCATGTCTGGACCGACAAGGACATCAGCGAGGAGGATATGCAACGCATTGCCGACGGCATAGAGCTTGACGACGGCCCCATACATGCCGATGCCATATCATACGCCACCGAGACCGACCGCAACCAGGCTGGCATTGAGATCCACTCAGGGCGCAACCGCATCGTTCGCCGCATCTTTGAGTCGTTGGGCTACCACGTCGTTAAACTTGACCGCGTATACTTCGCCGGGCTCACCAAGAAGAACTTGCCGCGCGGACGCTGGCGCTACCTGACTCAGGAAGAAGTCAACTTCTTGAAAATGGGCTCATTTGAATAATCTACTTAGCAACCGTATCAAATGAAACGAACAAAAATATCAGACATCCTCAACAACCCCGGGTTGATCGGCAGCGATGTTGAGGTAAAAGGGTGGGTGCGTACACGCCGCGGCAACAAGCACGTGCAGTTTGTACACCTCAATGACGGCTCAACAATCAAGAATCTGCAGATTGTCTTTGACATGCAGCAGTTCAGCGATGAGGAACTCAAGGCCGTCACCACCGGTGCATCCATCGGCGTCATCGGCAAGCTCGTTGAGTCTCAGGGCAAAGGCCAGACCTGCGAGGTCCAGGCCCAAACCCTAACCCTGTACGGCACCGCCGACCCCCTTGAATACCCGTTGCAAAAGAAGGGCCACACCCTGGAGTTTCTTCGCGAAAAAGCACACCTGCGTCCCCGCACCAACACGTTTGGGGCCGTCTTGCGCGTGCGCTCAGCGTTGGCCTATGCCATACACAAATTCTTTCAGGAAAAGGGCTTTTATTACCTGCACACCCCCCTTATCACGGCCAGTGACTGCGAGGGTGCCGGTGCCATGTTCCAGGTAACCACGCTGCCACTCAACGACCTGCCCAAGACTGAGGATGGTGCCGTAGACTATTCAGCCGACTTCTTCGGCAAATCCACGGCCCTCACCGTCAGCGGACAGCTTGAGGGTGAATTGGGAGCCACAGCCCTTGGTGCCATATACACCTTCGGTCCCACCTTCCGTGCCGAAAACTCAAACACCCCGCGACACCTCGCTGAGTTCTGGATGATTGAGCCCGAGGTGGCCTTCAACGACATCACCGACAACATGGATCTGGCCGAGGAGTTTGTCAAATACTGCATCAAGTATGCCCTTGACAACTGCCGCGATGACATCGAGTTCCTGCAACAGATGTATGATCCCGAGCTCATCAGCCGCCTTGAGTTTGTCCTGAACAACGACTTTGTGCGCCTCAGCTACTCAGACGGCGTTAAGATTCTTGAAGAAAGTGGTGCCAAGTTTGAGTTCCCCGTCAAGTGGGGGATTGACCTGCAAAGTGAGCATGAGCGCTACCTCGTGGAGGAGCACTTCAAGAAACCGGTGATCCTCACCGACTATCCCAAAGACATCAAGGCCTTCTATATGAAGATGAATGATGACGGCAAAACCGTCCGTGCCATGGATGTCCTATTCCCCCATATCGGCGAGATCATTGGCGGGTCAGAGCGTGAGGAGAACTATGACAAACTGATGGGCCGCATCAAGGAGCTGGATATGTCCATGAAGGATATATGGTGGTACCTTGACACTCGCCGTTTCGGCACCGTTCCCCACTCAGGGTTCGGTCTGGGCTTTGAGCGCCTTGTGCTTTTTGTGACGGGTATGCAAAACATCCGTGACGTTATCCCCTTCCCGCGCACACCGGGCAATGCAGAGTTTTGATGTGACAGAATTACCCACCAATACCCCCCTACCCATGAAATCCGTTGAGACCCTTTTGGCAGAAAAGTTGCTAAAAATCAGCGCCATACAGCTCCAACCCGATATGCCCTTCACATGGGCCTCGGGCTGGAACTCACCCATCTACACCGACAACCGCAAGACACTCTCCTACCCGGCGGTACGCAACTTCATCAAGATTGAGCTTACACGCATCATCCTTGAGCGTTACCCCGAGGTTGACGCCATTGCCGGCGTTGCCACCGGTGCCATTGCCCAGGGAGCCCTGGTGGCTGAAGAGATGGGGAAACCGTACGTCTACGTTCGCTCAAAGCCCAAAGACCACGGCCTCGAAAACCTGATTGAGGGGAACCTTATTCCCGGCCAGAAGGTTGTGGTAGTCGAGGACCTGGTATCAACCGGCGGCAGCTCGCTCAAGGCCGTGGAGTCAATCCGCAATGCCGGCTGTGAGGTAATCGGCATGGTTGCCATATTTACATACGGCTTCCCGATTGCTGAGAAAGCCTTCCAACAGGCCAACGTGGCCCTGACGACCCTTACCAATTACAATGCCCTGCTTGAGGCGGCCCTCAACACCGGTTTCATTCAGGAAAAGGACCTGGAGACCCTGCGTAGCTGGCGCAACGACCCGGCCAACTGGACCCCCGAGTCACGCAACATCGAATAACGGCCTACCCCACCTCCCTCTTCAAAAACAACCCGACAACATTAACAACCAAGCCGACAATTATATAAAATGTCAAAATACACCGGAAAAACAGCACTTGTGCAACGGCCGCCTCAGGAGGTCTGGGAGAAAGTCAGCAACCTGGGGGCCTTCCAACAATATCTTGATCAACTCCCCGAGGATGTGCGCGCCAAAGCCGGCGATGTGCGCTTCACCGAGGACTCAATGGTCATCAATGCTCCGGGCGCCGGGGAGATAACCCTGCAACGTACCGAAGTGGACCCGGGGCGTTCAATGACCCTCACGGCCCTTGGCGCACCCATTGAGATGAAGGTGATACTTACCCTTAATCCCGTCGATGACGGCAATGCCACAGAGGTTCTCCCGGTAATTGACGTTGACGTACCCATGTTTGCACGCGCTTTTGTAGCCCCCAAGCTCCAGGCCGCAGCAGACCAACTGGGCACCATGCTCCAAAATCTGCTGAATATTTGATGCCTTGCTCTGAGCGTATACTTTGCAAAATAAAAATGTTGCTCACGGCTGCCGCAATGGCTGTCGTGGGCATCACTTTTTCAGCTTGCAACCATATCGACGATGACCGCATCCCACCGGCGCCGGTGTACATAGCATTTCAATCAGTGGCTGAGTGGGAACGCTATGGCGTGGCCGGGGCCACAGACTTCAGGCGTTTCATCAAGGCGGAGCGCATACCTGATGGCTACCCCTATGCCGCACTCACCGAGACGGGCTACGGAGGCGTACTGTTAGTAAGCGACCTGATGGGGGAATGCCGGGCCTACGACCTCAGCTGTCCCGTTGAGGCCCGCGCCAACATCCGCGTTGAGGTTGACACCGAGTCAAACATCGCCTTTTGCCCCACGTGCGGCTCAATCTACGATATCTACTCAAACTTCGGCACCCCGTTGAGTGGCCCAGCGGTTGACCGTGGCTACGGCCTGAGGCGCTACCGCGTCTCCGCCCCCATGCCCTCCACCATCCCCTACCGCATCATAACCCGCTGAGGGATTGCGCCCTTATTAAGATTTTTTCACAGTGGAGGGAGGAAGAAATCTGTATATTTTTGCGAAATTTGCAACGGTACAAATCAGGTAAAAACGGGACCTCTTTACAGTGTTCAACCCCTTGTATTATTAGGGAGAAAGTGGCCCCTGCAACTGCAAAGAATTGAGATAATAAACGATTAAGAAACTAAAAAACAAGTATATTCAATGAAGAAAAGCGCACTGCAACAAGTCCGCGCCCTATACCGCCCTACCCTTCCGGTTGAGCTTACCGGCCCGGTAACCGTAGAATCAGGTAAACCCACCCACTCAGTAGCTGACCAAGAGGAAATAAAAGCTCTTTTCCCCCACACCTATGGTCTGCCTGAGTTGCACTTTGTGAAGGACACCAACCCTGCCCATCCCGCCACCACCGAGCCCCTGAATGTCGGCGTGATACTGTCAGGCGGACAAGCCCCCGGCGGCCACAACGTTATTTGCGGTCTCTATGACGGGCTGAAAAAAATCAATCGCAACAGCCGTCTGTACGGTTTCCTGATGGGCCCTGCCGGCCTCATAAACCATGAATATGTTGAACTGACCGGTGACATCATTGACCAATATCGCAACACCGGTGGTTTTGACATCATCGGGTCTGGTCGCACCAAACTCGAGACCAAAGAGCAGTTTGACAAAGGCCTGGAGATAGCCAAGAAGCTGAACCTCAATGCCATAGTGATAATCGGTGGTGATGACTCAAACACCAATGCCGCCGTGTTGGCTGAGTACTACAAGTCAATCAACGCCGGTGTGCAGGTAATCGGTTGTCCCAAGACTATTGACGGTGACCTGAAAAATGCTGTCATTGAAACATCCTTTGGCTTTGACACCGCCACCAAGGTTTACAGTGAGCTTATCGGTAACATTGAACGCGATGCCCAGTCATCAAAAAAATACTGGCACTTTGTAAAACTGATGGGCCGCTCTGCCAGCCATATCGCCCTGGAGTGTGCTCTGCAAACTCAACCCAATGTATGCATAATCTCTGAGGAGGTTGAGGCTAAGGACCTGTCGCTAAACGACATTGCCAAATCTATCGCCGACATTGTTGCTCGCCGCGCAGAGAATGGCGAGAACTTTGGCTGTGTGCTTATCCCCGAAGGCCTCATTGAGTTTGTACCCGCCGTTAAGCGCCTCATCTCAGAGCTCAACGACCTCATCGCCGAGAATTCAGTTGAGATTGCACGCATGTCATTTGACCAGTTGCGTGAGTTTATGCTTGAGAACCTCTCAGAGGAGAATCGTGCCACCTACAAGACCCTGCCGCATGACGTTGCACGCCAACTCACCCTTGACCGTGACCCCCACGGTAACGTACAGGTGTCACTGATCGAGACCGAGAAGCTGATTAGCCGCATGGTTGCAAACCGCCTGCGCAAGATGAAGACCGAGGACAAGTACCACGGCAAGTTCCAGACCATGCACCACTTCTTCGGCTACGAAGGACGCTGTGCCGACCCCTCAAATTTTGACGCCAACTACTGTTATGGACTTGGATACAACGCAGCGCAGCTGATCAAGAGCGGCGTCACGGGCTATATGACCCTGCTGCGTGACCTCACCAAGCCCTCGGTACAATGGATTCCCGGCGGTATACCCATCACCATGATGATGAACATGGAGCGCCGCAACGGCAAGATGAAACCGGTTATCCAAAAAGCGTTGGTACAACTTGACGGCACCCCCTTCAAAAAGTTTGCCGCCAAGCGCGACAAGTGGGCTATTGAGACCAGCTATGTATATCCCGGTCCCATACAGTACTTTGGCCCCAGCGAAATCTGCGACCAGCCGTCAATGACCCTCAAATACGAGAGCCAAGACCGCTAATCACCTATAATACAAACGTTTAGAGACCCCGGTTAAGGATGCCACTCCTTTCACCGGGGTCTTTTTCCTTTATCCCGGCTTCCCTTCCTCCTCAGTGCTAATGGGTTAGCTGAAATATGCAGTTTTTGGAAACTTTTCACTCGATTTAATTTGTATAAGTTTCCAAAATTATGCAACTTTGTGCCTCAAACCCATGAAAATATTTACCATGACTGACTATAGCGGGAAACCGACATACACCTTTGACGAAGCGTACAAAGCATCACTTGAATACTTCAAGGGCGATGACCTTGCCGCTCGCGTCTGGGCGTCAAAATATGCTCTGAGGGACCTTGATGGTAACCTCTACGAGCTTACCCCCCGAGACATGCACCGTCGCATCGCCTCAGAGATTGTGCGCATTGAGCAGAAATACCCCAATCCCATGACCGAGGACGAGGTCTTGGAGCTGCTTGACGACTTTAAGTTCATTGTCCCCCAAGGCAGTCCCATGACGGGCATCGGCAACAACTTCCAGACAGTATCCCTCAGCAACTGCTTTGTCATAGGCCTGGACAATGAGCCCGACTCATACGGCGCCATCTTCAAGGTTGACGAGGAACAGGTACAGCTGATGAAACGCCGTGGCGGCGTGGGCCATGACCTGTCGGCACTGCGTCCCAAAGGCACCCCGGTGCACAACTCAGCGCTGACATCAACCGGCTTGGTACCTTTTATGGAGCGCTATTCAAACTCTACGCGTGAGGTCGCCCAGGGCGGACGTCGCGGTGCCCTGATGCTCTCAACATCAATCAAGCACCCCGATGCCGAGGACTTTATTGATGCCAAGATGGTTGAGGGGAAAATTACGGGCGCCAATGTCTCGGTGCGCATCACCGATGACTTTATGCAAGCCGCCGAGACGGGCGGGGATTTCATCCAGCAATATCCCGTTGACTCCCCCAACCCCGACATGGTTAAGCACACCGACGCCAAAGCCCTGTGGGACAAAATCATACACAACGCATGGAAATCAGCCGAGCCGGGCGTCCTTTTCTGGGACACCATCCTGCGCGAGAGTATCCCCGACTGCTATGCCGACCTGGGTTTCCGCACCGTCTCAACCAATCCGTGCGGCGAGATTCCCCTCTGCCCCTATGACAGTTGCCGCCTGCAGGCTATAAACCTATACAGCTACGTAAAGAATCCCTTTACCCCACAAGCTGAGTTTGACTTTGACCTGTTGCGCGAGCACGCCGCAAAAGGGCAGCGCATGATGGATGACCTCATCGACCTGGAACAAGAGAAGATTGAGGCTATAATCAAAAAGATTGAGGCCGACCCCGAGAGTGCCGATGTGAAGCACACCGAGTTGACCCTGTGGAAAAAGATTCTTGAGAAAACGCTTAAGGGCCGTCGCACCGGCTTCGGCATCACCGGCGAGGGCGACATGCTGGCAGCCTTAGGACTGCAATACGGCACGCCACAGGCCACCGAGATGGCGGTGAATGTGCATCGCGCATTGGCGTTAGCGGTATACAATGCCTCTGTGACACTTGCTGAGGAGCGTGGGGCTTTCCCCATCTACGACACTGAGCGCGAGGCCAACAACCCCTTTATAGAGCGCCTGCGTGAGGCGGACCCGCAGCTGTATGAGCGCATGGCTAAACACGGGCGCCGCAACATTGCCTGCCTGACGGTAGCCCCCACCGGCACCACCAGCCTGCTTACCCGCACAACCTCGGGCATCGAGCCGGTGTTCCTGCCTGTCTACAAGCGTCGACGCAAGGTCAATCCCAACGATGCCAACGTACACATCGACTATGTTGACGACTCAGGCGACTCATTTGAGGAGTACATTGTCTACCACCCCAAGTTCACCGAGTGGATGCGTATAAACGGCAAGGACATGGACAAGCGTTACACCCAAGAGGAGCTCAACGCCCTGGTGGCCGAGTCGCCCTATCACAACGCCACGGCCAACGATGTTGACTGGCTTGAAAAAGTGCGCATGCAGGGTGCCGTCCAAAAATGGGTTGACCACTCAATCTCGGTAACCATCAATCTCCCTGCTGATGTCAGCGAGAGGCTGGTTAACGACCTGTACCTGCAGGCCTGGCACAGCGGTTGCAAAGGTTGCACGGTTTATCGCGACGGCTCACGCAGCGGCGTGTTGGTGGCCCTTGAGACAAAGGTAAAAAAGGAGAAAGAGGA
The DNA here is from genome assembly GCA_964391735.1 of uncultured Bacteroides sp. Lineage (GTDB taxonomy): Bacteria > Bacteroidota > Bacteroidia > Bacteroidales > Muribaculaceae > CAG-1031. The sequence continues at coordinate 26,342 of CAYMNF010000027.1, forward strand.
GCTGAAAGAGATTGCCGAGGCTGCCATCATGGAGACCCCGGTTATCCTTGCCAAACGCCCCATCGAGCTTGAGGCCGATGTGGTCCGCTTCCAGAACAACAAAGAGAAATGGATTGCCTTTGTGGGACTGGTTGACGGCAAACCGTACGAAATCTTTACCGGTCTGGCCGATGATGAGGAGGGTATCTTCTGCCCCAAATCGGTGACAAAAGGCAAAATCATAAAAAGTTTTGACGAAAACGGCAACAAGCGCTACGACTTCCAG